>DBKQ01000054.1 GCA_002298545.1 Prevotella sp. UBA746 | reverse complement strand
TCAGGGAGACGACTCGGAAGACTCAGAGAAAGCTGGTGCCGGTGTTGAGGGAATTCGGGTGTATCTCCGGGTTCGGGGATTTGACGCGGGTGAATATTATGAGGTTTGATGATTTCCTGAAGAGCAAGGGAAACAGGCAGACGACGGTATACAGTTATCACAAGTTCTTGAAGCATTATGCGGCGGATGCGGTGATGCTGGGACTGGCGAGGAGGAATCCTTATTTCGGATTGAAACTGGATAAGGGGAAGAGCGAGGGAGAGAGGTTTCTTACTGATTCGGAGCTTCGGAGAATAGAGAAGGCTGTGATGCCGACGGTGAGCATCGGAAAGGTGAGGGACTTGTTCTTAATACAGTGTTATACAGGATTGGCTTATTCGGATTTGATGGAGTTTGACTGGCGTCGCGTGGATGAGGAACGCGGACGCATGATATTGAGAGGAAGGAGGCGTAAGACGGGTATAGAATTTATGGTGGTGCTAACAGAGAAGGCGCTGGAGATACTGGAGCGTTACGAGTATACGTTGCCGAAAATCAGCAATGCTCAGTATAATTTAAGATTGAAGGTGGTGGCGGATGCTGCCGGAATTGACAAACCAATTGCGTCGCACTGGGGAAGAAGAACGTGCGGGATGTATCTGCTGAACCATGGCGTGAGAATGGAGGTTGTGTCGAAGGTGTTGGGACATTCTTCCATAAGGACGACGGAGCAGGTGTATGCGAGGATTCTCCCGAATACGGTGATTGAAGCGTTTGAGGGGATAGAATGATGATAGTGTTTCTTCATTTGTTTTTTTGACAGGAATATTCAAAGATATATACAAAATCCCGACAGAGCGAAAACTTTGTCGGGATAACTTTGGCTAATTCCCTAAGCTGTCAAACAAATAAAACTAACCTAAAGTATTGTAGTCGTCGCCAAATCACGGGCAAAACTGTGGAGGGCGTTTGTAATCTTCTCTTTCTGTGCCTGACGTGGTTTCTTGCGTCCGTGCATGTATGCCCAAAGTTGTTTTTGATTTATGCCCGTGATACGCTCCATACCGGCCAATGAAATAAAGCTGCCAAAGTAATACAAAAAACTTTCGGTGTCATACCGCCATGTTATTGAGGGGATTTTCGTTTGCCGCTCTGTCCTCGTTTTCCATTCTGTCGGATACGATTAATTACCAGTCTACTTCCACGCTCTTGGCAGCAATGTTTGATGGTAGCCACAGTTCCCATGGACCATTATAGTTGCCTGTCGCCATTTTGTATGTTCCATATACATATTTGGAATCAAGCAATGTGTCAATGTTGCAACAGATAATACTGTTACTATTTTTACAGACAAAGATGGAAATGAATATACCCTTGTTGGCGGAGACGTAATTGCCGATACAGCAGGAGACGGTTCGTATAGTGTCGGAAAGTCGGGGCTCGTGATATTCCGTGATAAAGACGGTAACATAGTTCAGCGTACAAATTTTGACGGATTGGCCGAAGTCGGGACGATGTCGGTAGAGGATTATGCCAATCGCATTCGCACGACTTTGCAGGAGCAGAAGACAGCGGAGATACAGAGTACAGAAACACCATTACCGGAGAAAGTAAGGCTGCTGACGGAAAAGAGGAACGACCAAGTTCTTATTTGTTCGTCAAGACATTTATTCGTGATGGAAAGAAAGTGAAATTTTTCACATCCGTAACGGTGAAGAAAGATGGTATGGAAGTATCTGTAAGTAGTCATATCAAAAGTAAAAATGCTATTGACAAGAAAATGCAAGAGGGGAAGATACTATACATAAAAGGAGTATCAACCTCCAACAGCTCTGATAGGCACTTAGCTGAACACCCCAATGGTGTGCCGGACCTCCTTCCTACGCAAGAGAATGATACTCCTTCTGATGGCAAAGGTACAACAAAATCTGCTGACTCACAAGAGAATAATGATACTTTAACATTCAAGGACGAACAGCGGTGCCGATGACAAAAGACAGTAAGGGTAGACCTACGGCAGACTATGGTAAAATGACGCCAGAGCAGGCGGCAGAGTATATCACTACTGCTTTTGGAGACAACAAGGAGAAGGTTGTTGACGGTAAAATAAAAAAGGCAGAGGCAGCAGTAAAGGCAGCCAACAAAATAAAGGTGGACTATTCGGCTGACGATGCTGATATACTTGAGGTAGAGGAGAAGAAGAAAACTGCCGTTGAAGCAGCAGAAAAAGACCTTGCTTTTTATACATCTGTGAAAAACGAGATGAAAAAGAAAACTGCTGTTGAAAGTGCAGGTGGAACTGGAGCGACAGGCAACCGCTATGAGCAGTGGAGAAAAATGGGTATTCCAGCTTTTGCCAATGCCAAGAACTTGAAGGAAGCAAGAGCAGCCGTACAGGCAGAAATAGAAAGGGGTAACGTTCGGCTCTTATGACACGAAGCCAGCAGAGACACAACGACAAGTGGACGAGGGCAACAAGGAAATAGCAACCAAGATTACACAGCAGTTGGGTAAGGAACTTGTGGCGACGGACGAGGATACAGGACATGAAGCTCTTGACGAGATTGAAAGTAATGGCGGTAAGTATCATGCACAAGCGATGATGAGCTCTCTTATTAAAGCAGCAAGCACTATAAAAGACTGGTTAAAGAGCGGTAAACGCGGTAAATCGTTTACCATAGAATTGCCTTTTGCTACACAGAATATGATACGAAAAGTAATGGGACGGGATTTTGACAGTCATAACATTACAGCCAATGGTGTGGTTCACGCTTTGAGAAACCATGGAGAAAAAGGACATAAGCTTTCAGAAAATAGTATACCTCTTAGAAATGAGGATATGGAATTGTTACCTTATATTATGACAGCTCCTGACTATGTGCGTGAAGGAAGTAGTGATGTAACAGGGCGCAAGTCTATAAGATTTTACAAGAATTTAAGTAATGGTTATGTTGTGGTGGCAGAGAAAGAATACAAAAATAGCCCAGATGATATGGAAGCCATAACCATGTGGGCTGATAAGTCAGACAAGGCTACCAATGCTCGGTTAGAAACCGCCCCTAATACACACGTCCAAAACGCTATCCTTGACATAGACGCTGCAAAAATACGAAAAGATGCTGAAACAGCAATAGAAAACGATAGCAAAATCGTTGGCAACAAGCACGACACGATAGTTATGAACCCACCGTTTGGACATGCAGTAACAACGGCAATAGAGCATTTATCTAAAGCCTTTGGACATTTTGAAGAGGGTGGACGAATAGTTGCCATTATCCCGAGAGGAGCAACGGACAAGAAGTTTGACAAGTGGCTTGGAACTGTTAGCAAAGCCGTATTGAGAGCCGAGGTAAATTTACCAGATATAGCATTCCAATAGGCAGGAACGAAAGTAAATTGCCGAGTTGTGGTCTTGGATAGAATATCAGACCCGGTATTGAGAGAGAAAACTGGTTATCTAGAGAAAGTGGATTTGAGCGGACACTACGACAAGATAGAAGACTTCTTCAATGACCTTAGAGGTTGGAGATGCCGGACCGTATCATCGACACGAACTTCAAGATGCAGAAGTTGAGCAAGAGCTTGGCAAGGAACTTGAAGGATGTGAAAGGAGTAAGGTCGGTTGGTATAGACAAGAGCGGAGTAAGAGTAGACTTATTCCGTGATTGGAGAGATTACAGCATCAGTTTTAGCGGTAGTGACAACCTGCAGCGATGGAGGGAGAAGATGGGCGACGCCTACGACAAGTACTCCCAAATGGAAAAGACTGAGCTGAACGGCGACAAGCAGGCGGTGTTCGGAGAACTGAAAGAGCTCGCCTGCAAGCTTGCCGGAATGACCGAGGACGAAATGAGGAGGTATCTTACATCGAAGAACAGCAATAGCAACTCTTACAATGATGGAGGAGTGAGGTATCGTAAAGGTGAAGGAACTGGAAAATATGCTAAAGAAAGCAGAATTGTTCCACAAGATGTTGATAAAGAAGTATCTTTGCGAATTGAAAAGAAGTTTGATGAGGAGATAGAAAAGGCTTTCCCGAATAAGAAAGAAAGGGAACGTGCAGAAAGTGTTATTGAAGGATTTGTGGATGATTTCGCCTATGCAAAGACTTCTCAGATTATTAACGAAATTAATTGGCAAAAGAAAAATGAGGAATATGAGCGACAGAGAGGAGGAGGAACATCTGGTAGGTATAATTATCACAGGATGCGATTTAAGGCGGCTATGCTCGCTTCCGAAAGGGAAATGGAGTATAGACGAATTAGAGCCCATCGTATTAAAGGCTTATTCGGAGTCGAAGGATCAGGACGACAGATATCTGTTGATAGAATCGCTAAAGCGTTTGAGAAAACTAAGGGAAGAGATAGCCGAGGCAGACAAACGCTTTTTCGAGCAGCGCTTGATTTAGCGAAACGTCTTGGAACAGAATTATATTTAGAAGAAGCTTGAGATAAAGCTTCGCATATGGGTGTTACCCATACAGACAGGAAGATAGGTTTTTTCCTTGACGGTTTGACAAGAACAGCAACAAACGCAGAAGAGTTCAATGTAACCATAGCACATGAGCTGCTGCATCAGAGTATTAATGGCGCAATAACCCTTGTCAAGAAAGGCAAGGCTAAAGGCTTTTTGTCTGACAGGCAGATAGATGGTGTGAATACAATCCTTGATATATATAATAAGGTAAAAGATGATAAGGGGCGTTTCAAGGAGAATACTTATATAGAACTACTGTTCTGAAAGCCACCGAAAAGCTGAATACCAGAACTACAATCCACGACAGTGTGGAGGATATTGAGAATGAGACTGTGCGCAAGGCTATCGAGAATGGCGAGAAGGTAAAGGCTTGGTATGATATGAAGACCGGTGAAGTTCATCTGTATCTGCCGAACGTAACCGACAAGTATGATGCACAGAAGAGCGTTGTGCACGAAGTCGTAGGACACAAGGGAATGAGGAGTCTGCTTGGCGAAAGCGGTTATCTTCAATTCAGTTTTGTCATATGATACCCCAATCGTTTCAACTCCATCGACATGCCCATTAGGTACATCTGATGGAGGGCGGAAACGTATGCCTGGAAAGCCTCAGGAGTGGCAGGTTCAAGATGCTGGTGGTAAAGCATGCTGTAGGTGCGCGAGGCACATTCGCCCACGATGCGTGTTATGGCTTCGTGTTCAGAGGAGGAAAGCAGAAGCACATTCTCGCAAACATAATCATCGAGGTGGTCGAAGTCGCGCTGGTCGCGCAGATATTTATACAGGTCGCCCACTTTACTGTATAGCTCCCAATCCGTGTCCCAATATTTTGCCACAGCCATGCCCACGAACATCATCCATCCGAGCGACACGGTGGGGTAGGCATTGAATTCCCTCATGCCGTCGGGCAGATAACTTTCACCGATTTTCTGCCACAGTTCCTCAATGTCAGGAGCTTCAGGCAGTCGTTCGTCCACTTTCCCTATAGACAGGAGATATTTGTGAAGGTCGTTGTGGAACATCTGTTCCAAATTCTTTATATCGTTCTTGTTGTCCATATTTCTTTTCGATTTTAATAATTTCCCCCCAAAGGTAATGCTTTATTTTGAAAATAGGAAGGATGAAGCTAAATTATATACTCAATATCTTCTAAGCTGCCTGTATGTAATAGGATAGATATGATCGAACTTAGGTTCCCATTCAGTTGGCTTTGTCCCTTCGGGCACGATGCGCATGCCATAAAAACGGGTGCCCGTCTTGCGATACGACTCCATCCTGCGGATATACGAATCGTCGGGGTAGGGGATAAGAAAATCCGACACCCACAGGACATCGGCATTGACGTAACGGTTGCCGTTGTTGTCGAGCATCCGAAACATCAGGTTCATCATATTTACGGCACTCGTTCCGCCACCGATAAACGGCAATTCCCCACGCTCAAACTCATACTCATTCTCTTTCAGTCCGATAGACTCATACAGATGTTTCTTTCGCCGCTGCATAAGGTCGATGGCGCGCACGCTTACAGAAAAGTCAATCAGAAAACAGTCGCGGCATAGCCGTTCCGCCATCTCTTCAAGAAGCGAGAGCATTGATTTTACGATGCGCTGCGGCACACCATACATACTTGCCGACGTGTCCACGCAAACAATCATCGGTCCCTTTCTTGCTGCCGACTGAAAACTGAGATGACGCGAAGGTTTCGACATATTCGATTTGTAGCGGAAAGTCTGCAAGCGTCTTCTAACGAATTTATACAAGAAAGCATCCTCCAGTTCGTCGTCCATATAAAGAGCCGCCTCAGAGGGAAGCAAGGCGTTGAGGTCGTTGCCGATGGTGATGCCCTCTATGTCGCTACCCGAGGAATGTTCAATCTTCTGTCCCCTTCCCGAAGTGGCGGTAAGCCTGTCGCTGCCGTTGCTGTCGGCCACACGCCCCATCTTTTTCACCACCTCCTCAATCTGCGGATAGCGGTCTTGAAGTCTGACGAGAGTGAGGTTGCGTTCAAATTCCGTTTCCGTCCATCTGCCGTCCATCATCTGCCAAGCCTGCACAGCCTTCTCTGGCGCGACCTTCTCCTTTTCAACATATTTATGTGCATTGTCGAGAAGCATGGGGAGAGTCCTTTCCAGATGATTTCCGCTCGATGAAACATGCTTAGCCGATTCCTTACGTTGCTGTTCGTCGGCAGCCTTGCTCCAGTCAGCCACCATTTTCTCCCAGCTTTCCATATCCTCAGACTTCCCTTCGCCGAAACGCCGCTCAAAGAATTCACGGTCGAAACCATTGTTCTCGTGTTTCTCGCCGATTTCAGCAAGAAGCGACTGCCATGCCTGTTGCTCCGTTCGCCTTTGTGCGCTCCATTGCAGAACTTCGCTCATGCGGTTACGCTCAGTCCATTGGCGCTGCGAAAGAAACTGCTGGTAGTGCACGCAGTCGGCAATAAACCGTCCCACGGTGGTAAAGAAAATCTTGCCGCACAAGCGGTCGCCCAATACTATCGCTTTAGTCTTGGCATCGCTCATCAGTCTGACGAGATACTGCAGCAGAGGATCAGAATATTCCTTCCATGGTTCATCTTCAGCCCATGCCACGCCCCTGCCGGCAATCTCTCCCGTTTCCACAAAAATCTCGAGCATTTTGAGATATCGGGGCAGATTCATTGTCTGACTACTGGAAGTCTGATTCTTCCAATATTCGTGGGCATGCAGAAAATCAGTCATAAAGCTTCTCTATGTCTTGACGGGTGAAAGCAATGTCTTTAAGCAGCGATGCGAGATAAACCTTAATCTCTTTGTTGTCATCCTCACTGATAAACATATTCTCCGCCATGTCCTTTTCTATATTAGATATATAATCTGCAATACTCTCTATCTCCGTAGAGTAGTCCCTTCCTGAGTCGGTAACGTCGGCAAACGGTAGCTGCATGCTGTCGCCTTCGGCAATCGGTTCCACTTCAATCCTCACTCCGTCGATATAAACATACCTGTCGTCCCTTGCGAGAGCCACGGGCCTACTGCCTATTGGGGCAGCCATAGAACCGTCGTAGCTGCGTATAACGACAACCGAAGGATTCCGCTTGTCATTATACAACACACCCTGTTGGGCATCCTTGCCATAGGGTGGCAACTGCTGGTAGTCTTGTGCAAAGATGTATGTGTTTTCCGCGCTGCATCCCAATAGCTTATAATAAAACTTGTTGTAAAGCTTCTTGTCGGCATCCCTTTTCAGTTGTCGGCTCGACACCCGCTTCTGTGCCGAAGCCGCACGGTGAAGTCTGATATCTTCCTTCAAATCCTGCTGCATCTTTCCGAGAGTCTCCTTCACTTTAGAGAAGATAGCCCCGACAATAATGCTCCGTATGCCGTCGCGCTCTTCCGGCTCCTGCCAAAGGCAGTTGTATATAGGGAAGATATCCGACAAGGCAACCTTATTTCGGTCGTGCATAAAAGCCGAGGTGCGCAGAAGCTTTACGATATTCTTCCACCGTCGGTCGCTCACGTATACGTCCCTCCGCTCGTTAGTGCCGCTGATAGCCACCGCCCTTATGGAGCGGCGTATTTTGTGGATAGTTTCAAGAACGTCGGCAGAAATCTCCACCTCTCCAATCTTTTCCGTCCATTCCTTGTATTCCTCTTCTGTAATCTTCAGCGATTTGTCAATATCAACTCCTGTGCCGTCGTCGGAAGCAAGCAGCATCTGGTCGAAGTTGCTTTCTTTCCGTATGTTCTTACATTCCAGCCGGATAATAAAGCGGTCCCACAGAGCCTCCAGTCCTTCGCCCTGAGCCGGCAGTTCGTTGCTTGCTGCCACAAGAAGTTTCAGTGGCAGATGCATCTCGATGTTTCCGTTGCGGAAGAGCTTTTCGTTGATAACAGTCAAGAGAGTATTCTGAATAGCCGGTCCTGCCTTCCAAATCTCGTCGAGGAACACCACGTCGGCTGTAGGCAAATATCCGTCGGTGGAGCGTACATAGGCGTCGGAACTCTTCAGCCGACTGATGCTCACCGGACCGAAAATCTCGTCGGGAGTAGAAAACCTCGACATCAGATATTCAAACGAACGAGCCCCATGGAACGCCTCCTTCAGTCGGCGCGCCACCATCGACTTAGCCACTCCCGGCGGTCCCAACAAGATAATGCTCTCTCCGGCAAGTGCAGCCAGAAGCGACAAGCTTATTTCCGTTTCCTTTTCATATATCCCGCGGTTCATTTCTGCGAGAAGAGACTGTATGCGTTGTTTCATCACATATAATTTTTGTTTCTCCTTTTCCTGCTACTGTCAGTTTGTCGTCTTTTGATAAGCCATTCTTTCATCACCGTTAGCGATGTGTATGATGCCACAATATTTGAAACCGTTTTTCTCAAGCAGATGCTGCATGATGGTGTTGTCCTTGTGTGTATCAATACGTATGTTGTGTGATATATTAAAGCAATAGTTAAGCATATCTTTGAATATACCGTGGGCATCCTCACGACTTGTTATTCTGTGGATAACATGATATGGATTGTCGTTAAGCCATTGTCCATCGTAAATGTTGCTGTATGTCGGGTCTGGTCCGGCTTTAAATACAAAAGAACCCACGGTTATGTTACCGTGAATAATAATCTGACAACTGCCGCTTTTTATATCCTCCATGATGATATTCTCAGAGGGGTAGCCATCGTTCCATTGGTTCTTATTGCCGTTTTGCCGCATGATAGATTTGGCTGAAGTCACAAGTTGCATTATGGTGGGCAAGTCTGTTACTTCTGCTTGCCGGATAAAATAGCTGTTCATATTATTTTAATTCTTTAAAACGTCTATATAAAGATAATATTTTAAAGTATTATTTAGTGAATAATATAAATTTACTTAACTTCCTCAAGCAGTCCTGTTTCCGAGTCGATGATATATCCGTGGACATTGATGTCTGCCGGCACGAGCGGATGATTCTTTATCACGTCCACCGTGTTCCTTACGGAGTCTTCCGTGTCGTGGAACCCCTCAAGCCAGTGGTCGAGATCGATGCCGCATTTTGCCACGGTGTCGATAACGTCCTGTCGGATGCCTCGCTCCACCATAGCCCTTTTCATCTCCCTGCCGTTCATGTGGCAAGCCCCGCAGTTGGAGTGTGCCACGACCATAATCTCCTCAACGTGCAGTTCATATATAGCCACGAGAATACTTCGCATCGCCGAGTCAAACGGACTGATAACCAGTCCGCCGGCATTCTTTATCAGTTTTGCGTCGCCGTTTTTGATGCCCAGTGCGGCCGGCAGCAGCTCCGTCAGTCTTGTGTCCATACACGAGAGGATGGCAAGCTTCTTGTCGGGGTATTTGCTCGTGAGAAATTTCTCAAACCCTTTGTTCTCAACAAATTCTTTGTTGTATCTGATAATCTCTTCTATAATCATAATAAAAAATTATTCTTCCGTTTTGTAGAAAGCCAGGCGAACCTCATGGTTATGGAAGCTATATGCCAACCATGTTGTTCCGTCTTATCTCCTTAAACTATTGAAGTTCGATCGGCAGTCTTCTCTCTTCGCTGTCAGTCATAATCAAATATGGTTTTATCTTTTTGCAAAGATAGTTGTTTTATTGGTATAAGACAAGCGATATACAATAAATAATGTACTTTGGATTTTTTCTATATATGCCACACGACAGTTCCTGTATGTTCATTTGAAATAAGTTATTTCCAAGTTTGAAATTATTATTTCCAAGTTTGAAATTATTATTTCCAAGTTTGAAATTATTATTTCTAAGTTTGAAATAAAGAATCTTTTGCATGACTTTATGTTTTCAACCTGTTGGGAATATGGAATTTGACCACTGTTGCTGTTTTTATAAGGTATATTTTATGGTGATGGTGACAGTATGGCAAAAGAAAACTAATGGACAAATGAAAAAAAATTCCTTACTGAAAAAGAAATGAGGTTAAGTCATTTTCGTTTTCAGTAAGGGATTTTGATAATATTAAAAACTGCACTGGCAGTAAATAGTATCTTTTTTAGTATACTCAAACTATCATCTCACCCACACCGTATAATCTTCCTTGCGAGGCTTTGCTTCTGCAGGCTCCTTCAGAGCGTATCCAAGGGCAACATGACCGATGCCCTCGTAGTCACCCTCGATACCCCACTGTTTGAGCATCGCCTTGCCTTCGGCAGACGAGAAAATCTCTTTGGCACGGTGAATCCAGCAGCTGCCCAGTCCCACGGCATGTGCGGCATTCATCAGATTGCCCATAACGAGAGAACCATCGTATATGTAAGTGGGACGGGTTTTGTCGGCAACGACTATCAATATAACAGGTGCCCCATAGAAAGGGTCAGACGTAGTTCCCATCACCTCGGCATTAAGCTTCGACAAACGGTCGCGCACCGTCTTGTTCGTTACCACAATAATCCTTGGCGACTGCATCCCCATGCCCGTAGGTGCATATTCGCCAGCCTTCACAATCTCGTTGATAAGTTCATCACTCGGCATGCGTTCCGGGTCGAAACCGCGCACGCTCCTTCTTGTTTCAAGAGTCTTCAGTGTCTCGTTCATAATAATATCTCCTATTTGTTTTTGTTCCTGTCGTTGATAATGTCAGCCATATTATCCGAAGCCCAGCCGATAAGGGCGTTTGTTATGGGGATGAGCGACATGCTGCGCTCCGTCAGTCTGTATTCCACTCTTGGCGGCACTTCGGCATATACCTGTCGGCTTACGTATCCGTCGGTTTCCAATGTGCGCAGCGTACTGGTCAGCATCTTTTGCGAGATGTCGGGGATGAGCCTTCGCAGTTCGTTGAAACGCATCGGTTCCTTTTCGTTTCGGTTTAGCGTATACATCACGAGCAGCGACCATTTGTCGCATATCCTTGCCAGCACGTTGCGTATCGGGCAGTCGGTGAATACCGTTTCCTTTATAGCTTTGGTCATTCTCTAAATGCTTTATAATCAATATTAGGCTACAAAAGTAACCAATAGTGCGGAAAGAAACAAACAAGTCTAAGTTAATGTAGGTTAATCCTTAGCTTATCCATAAATTGTTGCAATGATTTTGCGCTGTCCGCCGTAGTTGCGGAATTCACACAGGTATATTCCCTGCCAAGTGCCAAGGTTCAGCCTTCCGTCAGTTATAGGTATAGTTATGCTCACGCCGAAGAGCGAACACTTTGCATGTGCAGGCATATCGTCGGCACCTTCAAGCACATGGTCGTAATAAGGTTCGTTTTCCTTCACGATATGGTTCATAATCTTCTCCATGTCCGCTCTCACGTCAGGGTCAGCATTTTCGTTGATGGAGAGTGCACAAGAAGTGTGTTTAACAAAGAGGTTAAGCATTCCGACTTTAGGCAGAGGGCGTGGCAGATTGCTTAGAATCTCGTTGGTAATCAAGTGGCAGCCCCTGCTTTTGGCAGAGAGTTTGAATTCTGTTTGTTGTATCATATTGGCGGATATTCCTTTCTTTAATTATATATTTTCCTTATGCAAAGATAATGCAAAT
>DBKQ01000092.1:611-12541 GCA_002298545.1 Prevotella sp. UBA746 | reverse complement strand
CAAATAATATGTCAGCTACAAACACATTAGCAGCTACATGTGGCTTATAAGGAAACTGCTCCGCCCCCGGAGGGGGAGGCGGGGGAGGGGACGAAATAACCCCGAAACTTGAATGATTCTATTTAAGGTAGTCCTCGAAATACTGCGTGATGCGTTCGTGAAGATGAACACTCTTGTGTCCCATCATGTTATGGCCCTCGCCCGGATAAGCAAAGAAATCCGGTTGGGTGCCAGCCTCACTGCAGGCGTTGAGGAACATGAGAGCATTCTGCGGAACAACGGTAGGATCGTTCATACCTATTATTATCTGCAGTTTCCCTTTCAGGTTCTTCGCCTTGTTGAGCAACGAAGTCTTTTCGTAGCCCTCGGGGTTAGACTGCGGAGTGTCCATATAGCGCTCGCCATACATCACCTCATACCACTTCCAGTCGATTACCGGTCCACCGGCAACTCCCACCTTGAACACGTCAGGATAGTTTGTCATCAGCGAGATTGTCATGAATCCGCCGAAGCTCCATCCGTGAACACCAAGTCGGTTCATGTCGACATACGGCAGCGACTTCAGATATTCCACACCCTTCATCTGGTCTTGCATCTCAATCTGTCCGAGCTGACGGAATGTAGCCTGCTCGAAGTCCTTGCCGCGGTTCTCGCTACCGCGGTTGTCGAGGATAAAGAGCAGATAGCCCTTCTGTGCCATGTAGGTCTCCCACGAGCGACTGCACCAGTGCCAGCGGGCATCCACGTTATGGGCATGAGGTCCACCGTATACATAAACCACGGTAGGGTATTTTTTGTTAGGATCGAAACCTATCGGCTTCACCATTCGCCAGTAGAGGTCGGTCTTGCCGTCGGCAGCCTTCAGCGTGCCACAGGAATATTCCGGAATGTTGTAGCCCTTCTCCTTCCATGGGTCTTTGGCGTTGAAGATAAGACTGCGCTTGCCGTTTTCCGTGTCCACCGTTACGATGCGTCGTGGGATGTCGGGCGTCTGATAGTTGTCGCAGATGTATCTGCCGCTTGCGCTCAGCGTAGCCGCAGCATGCCATCCCTTTCCGTTGTCGTCCATCAGGGCGCGCTTGCCGGTTTCCACGTTCACAAGGAAGACGTTTGTCTGGATAGGACTGCACTCGTTGGAGGTGTAGATGATGCTCTTGTGCTTGGTGTTGAAACCAAGGAAGTCGAGCACCTCCCAGTTGCCGCTTGTAAGCTGCTGAATGTCAAGCGACTCCGTGTTGCTTGCCATCCGACTGCCATGCTTGCCGAGGGTGCAGAGATACATGTGGTTGTAGCCGTCGGCACGACTCTGCATGATGAACTTCGAACTGTCCCACGGCAGGAAGACGATAGGATGGAGCGGCTCAACGTATTTATCGTCGGTCTCGCGATAAAGCTCACCGGTCTTCTCTCCCGTAGTGGCGTCGTATGCCGTAAGGCGACAGTCGTTCTGGTCGCGGTTGAGTTCGAACATATAGATTTTCTTGCCGTCGGGTGCCCATGAGATATTGGTAAAATAGCGGTCGTTAGGGTCGCCAGCTTTCAGATATACGGTCTTTCCCGTTTCGAGGTCATAGACGCCCACGGTTACCTTATGACTTGTCATTCCTGCCATAGGATATTTGTCGGGCTCGTAGGTAGCCTCGCGCTCAAAGGTGTTCACCTGAGGGTAGTCGGCAACCATCGACTGATCCATGCGGTAGAAGGCGAGCTTCTTGCCGTCAGCTGCCCAGAAGAGACCCTCGTTGCAGTTGAACTCGTTGCGGTGGACGGCTTGTCCGTAGACAATCTCGCGACTGCCGTCGGCAGTGAGCTGTGTCGTCTTGCCGTCAGCATCGGTAACGAAGAGGTTGTCGTCTTCCACGAAGGCGAGGGCACGTGACTTGGCGTTCCATTCCGAGGCCTGTTCCGCCCCGTGTTTCTGTCGCCAGACAACCTTCTTCTTCTTGAAGTCCACAAGCATGCGCTCCGTCTTGCTCTTGAGCATAACGAGACTCTTGTCGGCATACGGAAACGAGGCGTAGCCAAGGTTGCGCACCTTGTTGTCGTCTGTCGTTGCAGCCCATTTGTTTATCTGTTCGGCGGTGAAGAGAAGAGTTTCCCTGCCGCTCGTTTTGTCTACCAGTTTGCAGTCTTCCGGGTTGCGGCGCACCAGCTGGTCGCCCCACCAAGTAAGATTCCTGTATTCGGGAATCATGTTGTGGTAGTTGTTTCCTCCGAAGTTCAGGTCCTCGAGCGAGAACTGTTTTCCTTGTGCCATTCCGTTCATTGTGGATAGAATGCAAACGGCGGCAACGGCAATATGTCGTGCCGCCGAGTTTATGATATTTTTAATCATCATTGCGGTTAAATTTGTTCATATTCATGCAACTACTTTCTGTCGTAGCCTCTGCCTGCCGGCTTACCGCCCTTGCGGTCGCCGCCTCTGCCAAACGAGCGTCCGCCCTTGTCGAAGGGTTTTCTGCCTCCGCGACGCTCGTCGTCGCTACGGCGCTCCCTTGTGCGAGGTCTGCGCTCGCGCTTGTTCTCGAAGCTGTCGATGTCCTTGCTGTAAGGACTCTTGCGGAACTTGAAAGAACGGATGTCTTCGTCTTCCATATTCTCCGGTTCGTCGAGTCGCTTCTTGAACTCGCGGTGCTCCTTAAAGCGGTGTTTCTCTGCCATCTGCTTCTTCTCCTCCTCAGTCTTCAGGATATTTCCCTCGCTGCGGAAGTCTTTCAGTCCGCCCTCGAACATGAGGTATTTGCGGAACTCACACTCCAGCGAACCGTTGTAGAGCGGAATCTTCTGCGACGGCTTGAGTCCTATCTGGTCGAAACATTCCTTGCGGTAGCTGAGCACCCATGCCTCGCCGTTCTTGAAGTTATGCTTCAGTGTCTCGCCAATCATCTTGTAAGAACCCAGGAGGTTTGGCGTGGAGATGCGCTCGCCGTAAGGCGGGTTGGTAATCATGAACGACTTTTCCGCCGGCTGCTTGAAGTCCTTGAAGTCGGCACAAGTTACGGTGATGTCTTTCGACAGTCCGGCAGCCTTCACGTTCATTATAGCCGTGTTCACAGCCTTCATGTCAACGTCGGAACCATAGATATGGTGGTTGAATTCGCGCTCCTGAGAGTCGTCGTTGTAGATGCTGTCGAAGAGGTCAGCGTCGAAGTCCTTCCATTTCTCGAAAGCGAATTCCTTGCGGAACAGACCCGGTGCCATGTTGCGGGCGATGAGTGCCGCCTCGATGATGATGGTGCCCGAACCGCACATCGGGTCGTAGAAATCGGTGTCGCCCTTCCATCCCGACATGAGAATCATTCCGGCTGCGAGCACCTCGTTGAGCGGAGCCTCAACAGACTCCTGGCGGTATCCGCGACGGTGAAGGCTCTCACCGCTGGAGTCGAGCGACAGGGTGCATCTGTCTTCGGCGATATGGATGTTCAAGCGGATGTCCGGATTGGCAACCGAAATGTTCGGACGACTGCCTGTCTTCTCGCGGAACTGGTCTACGATGGCATCCTTCACCTTGTATGCTACAAACTTAGAGTGGCGGAATTCCTCGGAGAAGACAACGGAGTCAACGGCGAAGCAGTCTTTCAAGTCGAGATACTTGCTCCAGTCTATCTTTTTCACCTCGTTGTAAACGTCGTCGGCGCTCTGCGCCTTGAAGTGCTTGATTGGTTTAAGGATGCGGATTGCCGTGTGAAGCTGAAAGTTCGCACGATACATCATCTCCTTGTTACCCGTAAACGACACCATTCGTCGTCCAATCTCCACATTGTTGGCTCCGAGCTGTGTCAGCTCCTGTGCCAGCACCGGCTCCAGACCCATAAAGGTCTTTGCGATGAGCTCAAATTCCTGTTCCATTATTGAATTCAAAATCTAATATACTTATTTTTTCCTGTTTATACTTCTTTGTCTTGGGCTTCATGTCTTTGGTCACCCACACGTTGGCACCCACCACACAACCTTTTCCTATTGTTATCCTGCCGAGCACGGTGGCGTTGGCATAAATCACCACGTCGTCGCCGATGATAGGATGGCGCGGAATGCCCTTTATCGGGTTACCGTCTTTGTCGAGCGGGAAGCTCTTTGCTCCGAGCGTTACGCCCTGATAGAGTTTCACGTTGTTGCCGATGATGCATGTTGCCCCGATTACGACGCCCGTGCCGTGGTCGATGGTGAAATATTTTCCTATCTTTGCCCCCGGGTGGATGTCGATGCCCGTCTCGGAGTGTGCCATTTCCGTCAGGATTCGCGGAATGAGGGGCACGCCGAGGAGCACCAGTTCGTGGGCGATGCGATAGTTAGTGAGTGCCTTTATAACCGGGTAGCACGAGATAATCTCCCCTACATTGTCGGCTGCCGGGTCGCCGTTGTATGCGGCTATGACATCGGTGGCAAGTACTGCCCTTATTTCCGGCAAGCGACTGATGAGCGAGATGGCTATTTCGTCGGCTGTTTTCTTTCTTGATTCCATATCTTCCGGTGTCTCGCTCTCGGTGTCGGCGAAACACAGTCCGGCAAGCACCTGTTCGGCAAGCAGCTTATGCAGGCGTTCCACATTCACTCCGATATGGTATTTTATTGTTCTGGTATTGACGGTAGACTTTCCGTAATAGCCCGGAAAGATGATGGCTCGCACCAATGAAACGATTTCTTCGAGAGCGGCGGCAGAAGGAAGCGGGTCGCCGTCTTGATGCTGATGGAAAATGCCCTTCAGCGAATCTTCAGCAGAGAGCTTCTCCACTGTCTGTGTCAAAATGTTTGTCAATCTGTCAATGCCCATCGATGCAAAAAAGTGTCAATACGGGTGCAAAATTACTTGATTTATCGTTAATTACCAAATAATTCGGCGGAATGTTGTGTTTTTATAAAAGCATTTCTTGTCAATAAAGATAAAACATGCGCTCCATCATCTGCCATTTCTGGTCGGATGTGGCGTCGGCGGCACATTGCTGAAAGGCTGCCACATGCTTCTCCCATTCCTCTTGGCGCGGCAGGGTGGCAAGGCGCTGCATTGCCTCGTCCCAACAGAAATCTACCGGGGCGTCGACTATCATCACCAGACGGTTTCCAAGTATGTAGATTTCCATCTCAAGAATTCCTACTTGTTTTATCCCCTCTTCTATCTCATGCCAAAAATGAGCTTTATCGTGGGCCTTGCGGTATTCTCTGATGAGTTCTGTGTCGTCTTTCAGTTCCATTGTCTGCACGAAGCGCTTTGTCGGCACTCCGTATTCCTTGCTTTTATATCCTTCAGTCATGACTTTTTTTATTTATAACGTTCCGGTGGCGGGTTTATTGCCGATAAAACAATAAAAAAACATATTTTTCATTCTTACTTGCAAATATATTTTGACGAAAGAACTTATTATTGTACTTTTGCACACATATAATTTTAAAGAATCATACGGTTATGAAAATACTTCTTTTGGGAAGCGGTGGACGCGAACATGCTTTGGCTTGGAAAATAGCACAAAGCCCTAAAGTCGAAAAACTTTTTATTGCTCCGGGTAATGCCGGAACGGGATTGACTGGAGAGAATGTCAACATTAAGGCTGACGATTTCGAAGCCTTGAAGGACTTCTGTGTTGAAAAGAATATCAATATGGTGGTGGTCGGACCGGAGGATCCGCTCGTGAAAGGTATATATGATGACTTTAAAAACGATCCGCGAACTAAGGATATTCCTGTTATCGGACCGTCTAAGAAGGGTGCCGTGCTCGAGGGCTCTAAGGATTTCGCCAAGGGCTTCATGCAGAGACACAATATCCCGACGGCTAAATACAAGACGTTTGACGGAACGTCGCTCGAGGAAGGACTGAAATTTCTCGAAACACTGAAGGCTCCGTATGTGCTGAAAGCCGACGGACTGTGCGCCGGCAAGGGCGTGCTCATCTTGCCTACTCTCGAAGAGGCTAAAAAGGAACTGAAGGAGATGCTCGGAGGCATGTTCGGTAACGCTTCGGCTCAGGTGGTCATTGAGGAATTCCTGAGCGGTATTGAATGCTCGGTGTTCGTACTTACCGACGGCAAGAACTACAAGATTCTGCCGGAGGCTAAAGACTATAAGCGTATCGGAGAACATGACACCGGACTGAATACTGGCGGTATGGGCAGCGTGACACCTGTTCCTTTTGCCGACAAGGAGTGGATGAAGAAGGTGGAGGATAAAATTATCCGTCCTACGGTGGAGGGACTCGCCGAGGAGAATATCGACTATAAGGGCTTTATCTTCTTCGGACTCATCAATGTTGAAGGCGAACCGATGGTTATTGAATACAACTGCCGTATGGGTGACCCGGAGACGGAAAGCGTTATGCTGCGCATAAAGAGCGACCTCGTGGATCTGCTCGAGGGGGTGGCTGAAGGTAATCTCGACGAGAAGCAAATCGTGTTCGACGAGAGGGCTGCTGTCTGCGTTATGCTCGTGAGCGGCGGATACCCGGAGAAATATGTGAAGGGCTACCCTATCTCCGGCATCGACGACGTGGAGGGCAGCATCGTGTTCCATTCGGGAACGACAATGAAAGACGGACAGGTGGTGACCAACGGCGGACGCGTAATTGCCGTAAGCTCTTACGGAAAGGACAAGGAGGAGGCGCTCGCCAAATCTTTTGCCGAGGCTAACAAGATTCATTTCACAGACAAATACTTTAGAAGGGACATAGGACAGGACCTGTAATATGCGCAAAAGAATTCAGAACAAATGGGCTGAAAGCCGCTTTGCCTTCCCTATAATGGGGCTCTACGGAATACTGGCTTGGCTGGCGGGGGGCTTGCTCGAACAAGGTACTTACGTGCAGTTCGCTCTCTTCGTCGTGGCAACTCTCACGATGATGACGCTGAACAACTCTAATGCGCTGATTAGAATTTACAGCCGAATGGTGTCGTGCTCGTTTATCGTCATGACGTGTGCCGCTTCGTTTCTCTTCCAGCATATAGAGAGTGCCGTGGTACAGACTATGCTCGCCATGTTCTATCTGTCGATTACGCGAAGCTATCAGGACAAAAGGGCTCCGGGCATCGTGTTCTACTCGTTCGCATGCATCGGAATTGCAAGCTTCTGGTTCGTACAGATCCTATATTTCTTGCCGGTTCTGTGGATCCTCATGGCTACTAACATGATGGCGCTGAGCCACAAGATGTTCTGGGCATCTATCATCGGAGTTATTGCTCCATACTGGTTTGCTGCCGGTTACTATGCATGGCAAGAAAGACTGCCGGAACTGGGCGACCATTTTATGGAACTGGCTTCGTTCGGACAGATTGCGGACTTTTCTGCATTGGGCATTCACGAAATAGCTACGTTTGCCGTAATTACGGTTCTGACGATAATCGGCATTATGCACTATATGAGGAGCAGCTATCTCGACAAGATTCGTACGCGTATGATTTTCGAGATGTTCATTACGATGGATATTCTGACTCTGATTTTCGCTGTCTTGCAGCCGCAACACTTCTATACGCTGTTGCCTATGATGATTGTTAACACGAGCTGTCTGTTCGCTCACTTTATCGCTCTTACTAAAACTAAATGGACGAATTTCGTCTTTATTTTGGTGTGTGTGGTTATGGCTGGACTGACGGCTTTCAACATGTTCTTATAACGTAACGGCTTAATGTGAGATGACTGAAATATTAGTGCATTACGGATACTTCGGCATGTTCCTGTCGGCTCTGCTCGCCGGTAGCGTACTGCCGTTTAACAGCGAACTGGTTATCGGAGCGCTGAAAGTGGCGGGACTCGAACCTTGGATGCTGCTGATTACAGGTACACTGGGGAATGTGCTCGGAGGACTGTTTAACTATTGGATCGGAACATTCGGACGAATGGACTGGATTGAGAAATATCTGCATATAAAGGAAGAAAAAATAGAAAGGGCTCAACGCTTTATGGCGGGAAGGGGCGCCTTGATGGCGTTCTTCGCTTTCTTGCCGATTATCGGCAGTGCCATAACGGTTTCTCTCGGACTGATGAGGGCAAACCTGCCGATAACGACGGCGAGCATGACTGCCGGAAAGTTTCTCAGATATGCCATAATCGTGTTTGGCATACAGTTCTTTCAATGACGGGACTGCCCCCATCATATATATTATATAATGTGTAACTGAAGGAAATTTAAACTATAATTTCTAACATATAACTTACAACTAAAATTTAAACAATTATGAAACCTACACTTTTATTGCTCGCTGCTGGTATGGGCAGCAGGTATGGCGGACTGAAACAGCTTGACGGACTGGGACCTAACGGCGAGACTATCATGGACTACTCTATCTATGACGCTATCCAGGCTGGATTCGGAAAAATCGTTTTCGTCATCAGAAAGGATTTCGAGGACGACTTCCGCGAGAAGATTCTAAAGAAATATGAGGGACACGTGCCTTTGGAACTATGCTTCCAGAGTCTCGACGCTCTGCCTGAGGGCTTCTCTTGTCCAGAGGGAAGGGTTAAGCCTTGGGGTACTAACCATGCCGTTATGATGGCTAAAAACGTAATTCACGAACCGTTCTGCGTCATTAACTGCGACGACTTCTACAACCGCGACTGCTTTATGGTTATCGGTAAGTTCCTCAGCAATCTGCCTGAGGGTAGCAAGAATAACTATGCTATGGTGGGATTCCGCGTTGGCAACACTCTGTCGGAAAACGGTATCGTGGCTCGCGGCATCTGCTCTAAAGACGACAACGAGAACCTTACTACTGTTGTGGAGCGCACCGAGATTATGCGCATAGACGGTAAGGTTAGCTATAAGGACGAAGAGGGCAAATGGGTTGCCATCGAAGACAATACGCCTGTTTCAATGAACGTATGGGGATTTACTCCCGACTACTTTGAATATAGCGACGAATACTTCAAGGAGTTCCTCTCTAAACCGGAGAATATGACTAACCTGAAAGCGGAATTCTTTATCCCGCTCATGGTTAACAAACTTATCAACGAGGGTACGGCTACCGTTAAAGTGCTCGACACTACAAGCAAATGGTTCGGCGTAACTTATGCTGCCGACAGACAGGGCACCGTTGACCGCATCAAGCAACTCGTTGACGAGGGCGTTTACCCAGAGAAACTATTCAAATAATAAGGAATTCAAGTTTCAGATTTATATCTTCCCCTCCCCCGCCTCCCCCTCCGGGGGCGGAGCAGTTACCAAATAACGAAATGTTGTCAACTATATAATAACTAAATATTAGTAACACTTGCCTTATAAGGGTAACTGCTTCTCCACTGGAAAAATCCGATTAAGCGAGAGAATAACAAGCTTGCTTGTTCTTCCGAGCGTGAGGATTTTATCTAAAAATCCGATTAAGCGAGAGAATAACAAGCTTGCTTGTTATTCCGAGCGTGAGGATTTTATCTAATGGGGAGACTGGAGGCGATAACGGGAAACCGTTTCGCAAATGGATTACGAGGGTAACTGCTTCTCCCCTGGAAGGGGAGACGGGAGAGGGGAAGAATATAAATCTGAAAGTTCAGATAAGGAATACTTTTAAAGCCTGTCTTATTCATAGGAGTAATTATCCTATGAATGAAATTCTCTTATGGATGAAGTTATCTTACGGATGGAAGTCCCCTATGAATAATACAGGTTAGAACAAAGAGAAACAGGCTCTTCTATACAAGAACGAATTATTTTTGATAAATGAACATTAACCTAATGACAGACCTTGAGGCTCAACGCCTCAAGGCTCTGATTGACGACGCTAAGCATATCACGATATTCGGACACAGAAGTCCCGACGGCGATGCTATCGGTTCATCGCTCGGTATGCAGGCTTTTCTGAAACTATACGGCAAGGAGGATGTTAAGGTTATTGTACCCGACATGTTCCCGAATTTCCTGCAATGGCTGCCTGGAGCGGAAGGGATTTTTAGATACGACAAGAAGAAGGAGGAAGTGGAAAAGGCTATTGAGGAGTCTGACCTCTTATTTTGCCTTGACTTCAACGATACAAGCCGTACCGCCGAACTGGAACCGCTTATCAACGCTTCTAATGCCAAGAAGATTCTTATCGACCACCATCTCGACCCTAACGTGGATGCTGACATTTGCATCTCGCATCCTGAGGCTTGTAGCACGAGCGAACTCGTGTTCAGGATTATATGGCAAATTGGAGGGTTTGACGATTTGGACAAAAATGCTGCTACTGCCATCTACTGCGGCATGATGACTGATACGGGAGGATTTACTTATAACTCTACAAGACCGGAGATTTTCTTCATCATCAGTCAGCTGCTTACTAAGGGCATTAATAAGGACAAAATATACAGAAATGTGTTTAATACATACAGCGTATGGAGAATGAGACTCCTGGGATACGTGATGTATACTAAACTTAATGTTCTTACTGATTTCCATGCTGCCTATTTCACACTGACAAGACAGGATCTGAAGCATTTCCATTTCGTTAAGGGCGATGCTGAAGGTCTCGTTAACATGCCGCTGCAAATAAGGGGCATGAAACTCAGCATCTCTCTGCGAGAAGACACAGAGAAGCCGAACACTATATGGATTAGCCTAAGGTCGGTCGACGACTTCCCTTGCAACAAACTTGCCGAGAAATATTTCAACGGCGGTGGACACCTGAATGCTTCGGGCGGTCATCTCAACTGCTCAATGGAAGAGGCTGAGAAGATTGTGAACAAGGCTATAAGGGAGTTTAAATGGTAGAGTGAATAAGGACTTTTGTCTATCCACACGTTAAAGATACGTAATATGCCGACTTAAATGAAGGCTAATCAAACGATTTTTTGTATTTTTGCATCTTGAACAATGCGCATTTAATGCGAAAAATTATAATTATCACCCGAAACAGGAATGAAAAAAATCGTATTTCTACTATTGGCGGCAATCTCTGTTGCCGTGTCAATTTCAAGTTGCAGCGACTCTGAAACTTATGCCGACCAGAAAAAACGCGAGCGCTCGGCTATTAACAAATATATCTCGGAGAACAATATCAAGGTATTGAGCGAAGCTGAATTCAACAGCAACGGTCAGGTTACTGATACTGCAAAACACGAGTACGTGTATCTGAACAACTCCGGTTGCTACTTGCAGATTATACGCAAAGGCTGTGGAGAGAAGCTGAAAGACGGGGAAACGGCTACCATTCTATGCCGATACCAGGAATACAACCTGCTGACGGACTCTCTGCAGTCGAGCAACATGATTGGATACTACATCTCTGTTGTCGACAAGATGAACGTAACGAATACAAGCGGAACATTTACCGGAACGTTTAAGGCTGGCGAGAGCTTGATGTACACTCTCTATGGTAGCGGAAGTACTACGGTGCCTTCTGGATGGCTCGTGCCGCTGTCGTATATTAATATAGGAAGACAAGACTCTGAGGATAATGAAATAGCAAGGATTAGGATTATTGTTCCACACACTCAGGGACATGCCTACGCAACTCAGGGCGTTTATCCTTGCCTATACGACCTTACATATGAAAAGGGATACTAAATAAATGTGGAAGGCAAGCCGGGGGCTTGCCTTTTTCTGCATCATAATATAAGGAACTTTTATAAACCTATTAACTAACTAAAGATATACTGACGAATATGACGCTTATAAAATCTATCTCCGGAATACGCGGAACGATTGGCGGACATACCGGCGACACGCTGAATCCGCTTGATATAGTGAAATTTGTTACTGCCTACGCAACGTTCATACGCAACAGCAAGAAATCTGAAAGCAATACTATCGTTGTTGGTAGGGATGCACGAATCTCGGGCGACATGGTAAGGAATGTGGTTTGCGGTACGCTGATGGGTATGGGATATGATGTGCTCGACATCGGACTGGCTACTACTCCTACTACCGAACTGGCAGTTATCCTGTCGAAATCGGCTGGCGGCATCATCATTACGGCAAGTCATAACCCGAGACAATGGAATGCTCTGAAATTGCTTAACAATGAAGGGGAGTTCTTGA
>DBKQ01000092.1:0-570 GCA_002298545.1 Prevotella sp. UBA746 | reverse complement strand
GTAATGCTGTTCTCGACATTGCTGAAAAGGAAGAGTTCAACTATTCTGATGTTGACTCGCTCGGACATTATCATAAGGACGACTCTTTCAACAGCAGACATATCGAGGAGGTGCTGAAACTGAAGCTCGTTGACTGCAAAGCTATTAAGGATGCTCATTTCCATGTTTGCGTTGACACGATAAATTCTGTAGGAGGTATCATCCTACCGACCCTACTGGAAGAACTCGGAGTGGAATATACTATTCTTAACGGTATTCCTGACGGCGACTTCGCCCATAACCCGGAACCTCTGGAGAAGAACCTCGGCGGCATAATGGGAGAGATGGCCAATGGCGGCTATGATCTTGGAATCGTTGTTGACCCTGATGTTGACCGCCTTGCCTTTATCTGTGAAGACGGGAAGATGTTTGGCGAGGAATACACGCTCGTTTCTGTTGCCGACTATATCCTCTCTAACACTCCCGGTGGAGGGAACACCGTTTCTAACCTGAGCAGCACTCGTGCGCTGCGTGATGTTACGGAGCAATACGGCGGCACTTATACTGCGGCTGCCGTGGGCGAAGTGAATG
>DBKQ01000116.1:5967-6354 GCA_002298545.1 Prevotella sp. UBA746 | reverse complement strand
AGACACCGCACCTACTACATTGGGCATCATTTTGATGAACAGAACTATCATTTCAACCGTACAGCCCGAAATGTTTTTATCTAAAACAGATTCTTCTGATAATAAATATTACTGAAGTTTCGGATTTGGTTATNNNCCCGCCTCCCCTTGACAGGGGCTGAGCAGTTACTCTTTTTGCTTGAAGACTAGAATACGACGTCGTTCATCTTTCTCATTATGGCGGAGCAGTTACTCTTTCTGCTTGAGGACAGATGCCTTTGTTAGTAACAATATTGGCATATATGTCAAAATATTTGTCAGTTGGTTTATTAGCGACTTGTTTGTTGAATATAATGACAAGTATTACAGCAAGTTTATAGCTGTTGAAGGTAACTGCTCCGCCCCCGG
>DBKQ01000116.1:3985-5954 GCA_002298545.1 Prevotella sp. UBA746 | reverse complement strand
TTGTTATTCCGAGCGTGAGGATTTTATCTAAAGGGGAGGCGGGGGAGGGGTGGATGGAGAATGTGCCGTTGTATGGAGTGGAGTCTTATTTGGCGAAATTCTACCGGTAAATATCTCATTTTTGCTGTGCAATCTGTGGGAGAGAAAAATATCACTCCATATTCCGGAAGAACTTTAAAAAATGCAAGCTTATATCTGTTATTCGTTTGAAAAAGTGTGTACTTGCGCCGATTATTCGTTTAAAAAAGTGTGAGATTTTATAGTTATTCGTTTAAAAAAATGTATATTTGCACAGGTTATTCGTTTAAAAAAGTGTAAGGTATGTATAGATATATATATGAAAAACTGTTGGAATGGAAACAAAAGAAAGGTCGTAAGTCTCTGATACTCAATGGCGCGCGACAGGTGGGCAAGACGTATATATTGCGGAAATTCGGAGAGCAGGAGTATTCAAAGTTCGCATTCTTCAGTCTTGACCGCAACGAAAAGGTTAGAGAAGTGTTTGAAAAAGGACGTTCCACAGCCGATATGTTGCTTGCATTGTCAGCAATCAGTAATGTGGATATTACTCCAGGAGACACTTTGGTTGTGTTTGACGAGATACAAGACTGTCCGAAGGCATTAGAAGCATTGAAGTACTTTTGCGAGGATGCCCCAGATGTTCATATTATAGTGGCAGGTTCGTTATTGGGACTGTCGCTGCATGAAGGCGTGTCGTATCCAGTGGGAAAGGTAGAAGAACTGCGCATGTATCCTATGACGTTTCATGAGTTTTTAAGAGCCTTGGGAAATACGAAACTTGTAGAAGTTCTTGAAGAAAGGAATTGGGAAGTTGTGAATATGCTGCAATCAGAATACATCAGTCAACTCCGACAATATTATTATGTAGGAGGAATGCCGGCAGTCGTCAAGGCTTATGTAGAAAGAAATAGCCTGAAAGAAGTAAGGAGCATACAGCAGCAGATATTGCAGGATTACCGTCGTGATTTCTCCAAGCATGCTCCGGCACGCGAAGTGTCGCGCATAAATCTCGTTTGGGACAGCATACCCGCACAGCTTGCCAAAGAGAACAAGAAATTTGTCTATGGGGCAGTGAAGAAAAGTGGTAGGGCTTCAGAATTTGAACTTGCCATACAATGGCTCGTGGATGCAGGTTTAGTATATAAGGTGCCGCGGATAAATGCTCCTCGCTTGCCGTTTAAGTTTTATGAAGATTTCAATGCCTTCAAACTTTATATGCTGGATGTAGGATTGATGGGAGCCATGGCAGAAACATCAGCAGAATCTATGCTTGTGGGTAATGATGTGTTTTCAGAATATAAGGGAGCCTTCACGGAACTGTATGTCTATACCCAACTAAAGACACTCGCTTTGCCGTTGTATTATCATTCCGTAGACAATTCTTCGATAGAGATAGATTTCCTTACGGCATGGCAAGACCAGGTCGTTCCGATAGAAGTAAAGGCGGAGGTTAATGTAAAGGCGAAATCGCTGCGCACATTTGTATGCAACCATCCGGAGATGAAAGCTATACGTTTTTCCATGTTGCCTTACGACCGTCAAGACTGGATGACTAACGTTCCGCTGTATGCCTGTCTTGTGGCATTCAGCTAACCTGCTTAATTCATGGATGATATAATGTATATTATCAGAAGTATATTTTAGACAAAAACAATAAAAACACCCGAAACAAGTAAGACCCTCGTTTCTCGGGTTCGTCGATGTATTATCATATTTCCTTACGAGAGCAAGCTCTCGACAGAAATCCGCTAATCCATCGCCAATGCCTTCGGCATTTTACTTGATTCGGGCGATAAACATAAAAAACAAAGCTAACCATTTTACAACCTGTAAAACAGAATATCAGCAATATTTGTCTATTTTATAACAGGCAAAAGAATGCAGTATTTTTCACATTTTGTTTTATTTGTTTATTACAAAGTCTTGGTTTCCTTTGTTTTTTATGTTT
>DBKQ01000116.1:0-3963 GCA_002298545.1 Prevotella sp. UBA746 | reverse complement strand
ATGTCGTTTTGCAAGAGGCACGAAGTGTCTCTTTGTGCTATGGCTGATGTGGACGACAGAGAGCTTGCTCTCTAAAGAACACAGCTGTCATAGCACATAAGCCGAAGGCTTGCAAAACGACATTGGGGGTTTTATAGGTTTTCGTCTAAAAAGAAGAACAGCTTCTGATAATATACATTATCCTATGAATTATACAGGCTAAAAAAAGCCCGGACGTCAGAGAAGACATCCGGGCTTAATATATAATTTAGAAATCAGTCAAAAGCGGATTAGAGGTTAGGGTTCATCTTGCTCCACTCAGATACTGGCGGAACGATGCCCAGCTCAACAATCTCGTCGCGCATCTTGCAGAGGTGCTCGTAAGACTTCTGGAGAGATGCCAACTCCTCTGGAGTACCAGTAGGCTCAGTGAAGTGAACACCAGTCTTGTCGATAGTAGTAGGCATAGCCATCATCACGTTCTTGAAGCCAAGAGAGTCGTGGTTAACATAGCATCCTGCAGGGAGAGTGAACTCCTTGCCGCCCATAGCAGCCTCGATCATCTTAACGGCGTTGTATGCAGGGCTCTGGAAAGAGCTGCGTCCGCGAAGCTTGATGATGTTAGAACCGCCCTGTACGGTGTGGTGCTTAATCTCCTCCCAACGCTCGGCAGAAAGACCCATCTCAGAGAGAGGCTTGCCGTCGATTTTAACCTGAGAAGCGAAGACAGCCATCTGCTCGCCGTGACCGCCGTAGGTGTGGGCGCCGGTAACCTTGTCCTGCTGAACGCCGAACTCCAGGGCGAGAGCCTGCTGCAGACGAGTAGAGTCGAGGGCAGCCAGAGAAGTGAGCTGGTTAGGCTTCAAGCCAGAGTGGATAAGAGCAGTAAGGGCAGTAACGTCAGCCGGGTTGAAGATAACAACCACGTGCTCAACGTCCGGGCAGTATTTCTTGATGTTGTCGCCGAACTCGGCAGCAATCTTGCAGTTGCCCTTCAAAAGATCCTCGCGGGTCATGCCCTCCTTACGAGGAGCACCGCCAGAAGAGATGATATACTTAGCACCGGTGAAAGCCTCTTTAGGGTCAACAGTGTAAGTAACGTTAACACCAGGGAAGGCGCACTGCTGGATTTCATCATATACGCCGTGTACACCTGGCTCATAGATATCATAAAGACAAACATTAGGAGTGAGTCCAAGCATGAGGACACTCTGTGCCATGTTAGAACCGATCATACCGCCGGCACCGACGATAACAAGTTTTTCGTTAGTTAAAAATTCCATAGTTTTAAACGAGTTATTTTGTTTTTATTCTTCCTGTTCTTATTTTCACCGCAAAGTTAGCAAAAAAAAGTTGATATCTTGCAACATAATTGCCTTATAATTTGTTATTAAATATGAAAAGAGATACCTTTGTAACATAGATTTTACAAATAATCAGAAAAACGAGGACATTATGGCAAAGAATATAGCAGAGAGACTGGCAGCACTACGTGAAGAGATGCGCCGAGAGAAGATAGATGCGTTCATCTTTCCGAGTACCGACCCGCACAACGGAGAGTACGTACCCGACCACTGGAAGGGCAGGGAATGGATAAGCGGATTCAACGGCAGTGCCGGAACTGCCGTCGTTACCATGCACGGGGCAGCGCTATGGACAGACTCCCGCTATTTCCTTGCTGCCGAAGACCAGCTCCGCGGAACGGAGTTCCAGCTGATGAAGGAGCGCATGGAGGGTACACCCGGTATCGCCCAGTGGTTGTGCCAAAAGCTGTCGGCTGAGGGCGGCACGACGGTAGGGCTCGACGGCTACGTGAACAGTGCTGCCGAGGTGGAGGCACTTGCCGACGAACTGCGAAGGGGCGGGGGACTGACGCTGCGCACTAATTTCGACCCGCTGCAGCGGATATGGAACGACCGTCCGCCCGTGCCTCAAGACAAGGTGGAGATTCACCCTATGGAGTATGCCGGTGAAACGGCAGGAAGTAAGCTACGCCGTATCCGCGAGGCACTCAGCCATGCCGGAGCAGGAGGAATGCTCATCTCGGCACTCGACGATATAGCGTGGACGCTGAACCTGAGAGGGACGGATGTGCACTGCAATCCCGTGTTCGTTTCATATCTGTTAATCGACGGGGAGCAGACTACCCTATATATAAATAAGGTGAAACTAACAACAGAGGTGGAGCATTATTTGCAAGACATCGGAGTGAAGACCGACAGCTATGAAAAAGCAGCCGACGGACTGCGCCACTGCCGGGCATACAGCATGCTGCTCGACCCGACGCAGACCAACTACGAGATGTTCCGCTCCGCCCGCTGTCCACAGGTGTTGCGCCTGCCGTCGCCCGTTTCGCAGATGAAAAGCGTGAAGAATGCCACGGAGATAAAAGGCTTTCGCCAAGCCATGCTCCGCGACGGAGTGGCAATGGTGAAATTCCTGCGCTGGCTGAAACCTGCCGTTGAGGCTGGCGGCGAGACAGAAATCAGCGTCGACCGGAAACTCACCTCGCTGAGGGCAGAACAACCGCTATTCCGCGGCATATCCTTTGATACCATCGCCGCTTATCAGGAGCATGGAGCCATCGTTCATTACGAGGCGACACAAGAAACCGACGTGCCGCTGAAGCCCGAAGGCTTCCTCTTGCTCGACAGTGGGGCGCAGTATCTCGACGGAACGACGGATATCACACGAACCATTCCACTCGGACCGGTCAGCGAGGAGCAACGCCGCGTGTATACCCTCGTGTTGAAGGGACATATCCAACTGGAACTGTGTAAATTCCCCGACGGGGCAAGTGGCACTCAGCTCGATGCCCTCGCCCGACAGGCAATGTGGCGCGAGGGGATGAACTTCATGCACGGCACGGGACATGGAGTGGGGAGCTATCTCAACGTGCACGAAGGTCCTCACCAGATTCGTCAGGAGTGGAAACCGGCTCCGCTGCGCAGCGGCATGACGGTAACCGACGAGCCGGGACTGTATCTTGCAGGACGCTTCGGCGTAAGGATAGAGAATACGCTGATAATAGAAGACTACAAGGAGACGGAATTCGGAAAATTCCTGAAGTTCGATTCGCTGACACTCTGTCCGATAGATACCGGCTGCATAGATCTCGACATGCTTACGGCAGAGGAAGTGGAGTGGCTAAACAATTACCACAAGACAGTATACAACACACTCGCGCCGCTGCTCGACGACGAGAAAGACCGCGAGTGGCTGAGGAAGGCATGCAGGGATTTTAAATAAGTTTTTACTGTTTTCTGCCGAAAAACTTGCAAGTAAAGAAAAAATGGAGTAATTTTGCAGCCGCTTATCGGGAATTGTAGATACATCTCCCTATAAGACAAACAATTATGTATAACTAAAAATAAAAAATTAAGAAAAAATGATTATTGTACCAGTTAAGGAAGGCGAGAACATCGAAAGAGCCTTGAAGAAGTTCAAGAGAAAATTTGAGAAGACAGGTGTAGTTAAGGAGCTCCGTGCACGTCAGCAGTTCGACAAACCATCTGTACTCAAGAGACTCAAGATGGAGCGCGCTATCTACGTACAGAAACTGAGAGACGCTGAGGAATAATCCTATTCCCGATTCTCCGGCAAAATGCCGGGCGTTTTCATTACAAGAAGTAATAACAATTCTTTTGTAACAGGAGGTGTACTTAGGTAAATAATCAAAAGAATATTTTAGGCGTCGAGGCGTAGCGCTATGCCGAGATTCCGACTGAGATGATACATTCGCATTATAGAAATGCTGGTGTATCATCTTTTTTTTATGTATATACTTTATATAATAATATATATTATAGGAAGATAATATTGCTGTGTTTTTAGACAAATACATATAAAACCCCCGATATCGTTTTGCAAGCCTTCGGCTTACCCGTGTCATGCCCGATGTGTCCTTTAGAGAGCAAGCTCTCTTCCGTCCACATCTGTCATGACACTAAGAGTCGCTTCGCTCCTCTTGCAAAACGACATCGG
>DBKQ01000015.1 GCA_002298545.1 Prevotella sp. UBA746 | reverse complement strand
GAAGAATGAAGAATGAAGAATGCGAGTTACCTTGTTTATACTGACAAGAGTAACCCGCATTCCTAATTCCTAATTCCAAATTCCTGATTCCTAATTCCTAATTAGAAATAATTCCTAATTGGAAATAATTCCAAATTCCTAATTGGAAATAATTCCAAATTAGAATTATTCTTCTTCCGGAGTTATGAGTTTGTATCCTTTTCCGTGGATATTTATAATCTCGATCTGGTCGTCGTCTCTAAGATGCTTGCGCAGCTTGGTGATGTAAACGTCCATAGAACGGGCGTTGAAATAATTGTCGTCGATCCAAATCGTCTTCAGTGCGAAGTCGCGCTGCAGGATTTCGTTTGCATGGCTGCACAACAGGGCAAGGAGTTCATTCTCCTTCGTTGTAAGCTTAGTCTGCTTTTCGCCGATGGTAAGCAGTTGCTTCTGCGTATCGAATGTAAAGCGTCCGATGTGGTAAAGGGTGTTCTCCTTGTTTTTCTTGCCATGAACGCGGCGCAGGATTGCCTCAATACGGAATACGAGTTCTTCCATTGAGAAAGGTTTCGTAATATAGTCGTCGGCTCCGATTTTGAAACCTTCGAGGATGTCCTCTTTAAGGGTTTTTGCCGTAAGGAATATTATCGGGATTTCTGAATTTGCCTGTCTTATCTCCTGTGCCAGAGTGAAGCCGTCTTTTTTAGGCATCATCACGTCGAGTACACAGATGTCGAATTTAGACTTCATAAAGGCTTTGTATCCAGCTTCGCCGTCTGGACAAAGTTCTGCCTGATAGCCTTTAGCCTGCAGATATTCGCGAAGAAGCATTCCGAGGTTTTCGTCGTCTTCGCAAAGTAGAATCTTCAAGTTCTCTTCCATAATCTTAAATTTTATTGTTAATATACTGTTTTCTATTGTCGTTTTCGGGGTGTTTCGTTCATTCTATGCATTGAATGACTGTCATTCTGCATTGTCTTTGATTATCGGCAGGGACACGATGAAGGTTGTTCCCTTGCCTTTTTCGCTCTCCACACGGATGTCGCCTTTATGCAGGTCAACGATTTTCTTTACGTATGCGAGTCCGAGTCCGAAGCCCTTCACGTCGTGTACGTTTCCGGTATGGACGCGATAGAATTTTTCGAATATCTTCTTCAGATTCTCTTTCTTCAGTCCTATTCCGTTGTCTTTCACGGAGAAGCAGATATGCGAATCGTCGTTCCATGTTCTGATGAGCAGTTCTACGGGGCGGTCGGGGCTTTTATATTTCACGGCATTGTCCAGCAGATTGAAGATGACATTGGTGAAATGCATTTCGTCTACATAAATCATCGGATATTTTGCTTTCAGCTCCGTCTTTATGTGTCCGCCGGTATGCTCTACTCTTAGCGTGAAGGTGTTTGCCACGCTGTCGACGAGGTCGTTCAGGTTCAGCTCCTTTTTCTTGAAAATGGCTTTCTGCTTGTCGAACATTGACATCTGCAGTACTTTCTCTACGAGGAAGCGCAGGCGCTTTGACTCGTCGTTTATTACGCCGCCCAGGTGTTTCATCATTACTTCGCTCTTCTTTACGCTCTCGTCGTTAAGCATTTGTGCTGCGAGCGAGATGCTGCTTATAGGCGTTTTCAGTTCGTGGGTCATGTTGTTGATGAAGTCATTCTTTATTTCCGTGTAGCGCTTTTGTCTGAAAATCACTACTATTGTGAAAATGAAGGTTATGAGCAACACTATCGTGAAGGCGATGGACGGGATCATGAAGCGTATTCCGCTGAATATATAGTTGTTCATGTCGGGGAAATGAATCTTTACGATTCCTGATTTGTTCATCGGGTCGTTTCTGAAGAGCATCTGCGAATAGCTGTATTCCTCTCCCTCGTCGCTATAGTCGGGACACCGGTACTGCTCTCTGCCGTCTTGTGTGGTAACGATGAAATGGTAGGGCATGTTCACGCCGTTGTTCATCAGTTCCGTCTTTAGGTCCTGGTCGAGCAATTTGAAGTTTACCCTTTCCTTCAGTGGTTTGTCGGAGGCGGTATAAAGGATGTTGTAGACGACTTCGTCGAGTAGTGCCTTTTGGTAGACGTATCTGTTTTTTACAATCTCGCGCATGGATTTCGTTGCCTCTGAGATTGAGTTTTTGTCGGTGCGCAGGATTATTGCCTTAGGCATAGACGATGGTTTTACGGCAGTTGTCTTTAGTTCGAACGAAGTATAGACATTGCCGTTTTTGTCGCTCACGGTGTATTGGTGGGTATGCTGCACCGTCTTGCCGTTTGAGGCGTACCTCACGTTTGTAGAGTCGTGTTTTGTTGAGCGGCGTTCTATCTCGTTAACGTCGCGTTCCAGGTATTTCAGTGTCTCGTTAAGTTCAAGATTTCGAGCTGCCTGGTATAAAGCCTTGTTCACCGATTCATCGAGCTGCTCTTTTTTCATCTTCACCATTGCATCCATATATTTCAGCTGGAGCAACAGCAGGGCGATGAACGAGAAGCCCATGATGACGGCTATAAACCATATCGTCTTCTTTTTCATACGGCAAATATATGGCATTTCTTAATATCCAATGGGCAGAAAAGTTAAAGAACAACGGCTTATTTATATATTTTAACTATCTTATAAATTTATACTTTATTATTATCAAGTAAGGCGTTTCGGATTTATTGGGTTCCTTTTTCCAAAATGTTACATTGTTACATTGTTACATGTTTCATTAAGCACCTTTCCATTTATTCCTAATTCCTTATTTTTTTCATGCCGAAGAGTATTGCCAGGAGCAAGCCAAAGCCGAAGCACCATGAAATGAGGACACTTGTAAAGATGCCGCAGCTGGAAGTGAAGCCGGCAACGATAAAGGTAAGGAAGGACACTCCGGCTACGGTAAGTGCGTAAGGCAGCTGCGAGGAGACATGGTGTACATGCTTGCACTCTGCTCCAGCACTCGCCATTATGGTGGTGTCGGATATCGGAGAGATATGGTCGCCGCATACGGCTCCCGCCATGCATGCGGAGATGGAAATGATACGCAAGGCTCCTGCTCCCGGGAACACGGCAATGCAGATAGGGATAAGGATTCCGAATGTTCCCCACGACGTGCCTGTGGCAAATGCCAGGAATGCTGCTACTACGAATATTATTGCCGGCAGGAGCATCTGCAGTTCGGCTGCACTTCCTCCTACGAGTCGAGCCACGTATTCTGAGGCTCCGAGAGAATCCGTCATGCTCTTTAGGGTCCAGGCGAGCGTAAGGATGAGTATGGCTGGAACCATTGCTTCAAAGCCTTTTATCAGGCTGCTCATTGCTTCATCGAATGTAAGTACACGGCGAGAGACAAACAGGCCGACGGTAATGATGAGTGAGACCAAGGAGCCGAGGACAAGTCCGATGGAAGCATTGCTTGCTGCAAAGGCTCCGATAAAATCTCTGTAGTTCCGACTGGAAGCGCTGAAGTATCCGCCTGAATACACCATTCCCAATACGCACAAGACTATGAGCACGACTATGGGCACTACGAGGTCTGCCACTTTTCCGTTGACTTCCTCCCTTTGCTCTGCCCCCACTCCATGCTCCACGACATGCAGTTTTGTTCCGCTCACGGCATCAAGTCTGCCGCCATTCGTGCGCTCATACCATTCCTTAAACCTTGCTTCGTATTTGCTCATTGCCTTAAAGTCGAAATCGGTCATGACTACGCCAAACAGGAATATTATGGTGAATATTGCATAGAAGTTAAACGGAATTGCCTTGCAGAAAAGGGCGAGTCCGTTTTCATCTCCTACGACAAATCCCGACACGGCGGCTGCCCAACTTGATATTGGCGATATGATACATACCGGGGCTGCGGTGGAGTCTATAAGATACGCGAGCTTCTCTTTTGTTATTCCGTGTCTTACTGTTATCGGGCGCATTACCGAACCTACCGTCAGACAGTTGAAATAATCGTCTATGAAAATCAGTATTCCGAGCAGGATGGTTGCAATTTGGGCTCCCTTCTTTGTCCTTACATGCTTTACCGCCCATCTGCCGAAAGCTGCCGAGCCGCCTGCCTTGTTCATCAGCGACACCATGGAGCCGAGGAGCACGAGAAAGACGAGGATTCCAACATTCCAGGGGTTTGACAAACTGCTTATCAGTCCGTAGGTGGTTTCTTTTCCCCCGTCGCTTACCGAATCATACAACAGGTGTGAAATAAAGCCTTCAACACCTGTTCCTAAAGAAATGCTGTAGAGCACGGCACCCAACAGTATGCCGACGAAAAGCGAAGAGTACACTTCCTTTGTCTTGAGGGCAAGGGCTATCGCCACTACTGGCGGAAGCAATGACCATGCCGTGCCTATCATATTATAGTCCATATTTTCTGATTTTAAATGTAGGAAGAAAAATTGGTGCAAAGGTACAAAAAACAATTTACATTAATTATCTTAACAGATTAAATTCTTCCTGACAACGTTTAGACGAAAACCGACAAGAAGAGAACCGCCGATAGTATATATTATCGGAAGATCTCTGGTTCTTCATCAATTTATG
>DBKQ01000002.1:8681-48702 GCA_002298545.1 Prevotella sp. UBA746 | reverse complement strand
GATAAATTCTATATAAATCAGCCCTTATCTGTGTAATCTTGCAGCGAAGCCAGCAACACTAAATCTGTGGGCATAGCCTGTATTTAGACAAAAAATCCGTGTCATCTGTGATATCTGTGGGAGATTGTAATCATCACTCCAAATATCGGATGAGTCATATTTACTGGTAAATTCTGTAATGCTACAGATTTAGTAATGACAAATATGTAATGTTATGGCAATTAAAGGTAACTGCTCCGCCCCCGGAGGGGGAGGCGGGGGAGGGGAAGATTATAAATCCTTCACCATAATCAGTTGATAGTAAGTATATTACAACAGTGGTGAAGGAATTTTGAATTTTAATCAATTAAATTAGGTTATTCTTCAATTTAGGTGGTAAGAATTTTATACGAAAACCAATACCCCCCCCCTTGCAAACATCAAAAGGGCGATAAACATAAAAAACAGAGTTTTGCTAATATAAAAAATATGTTCAAGTAGACTCTTTCTCTTGATATATACATTACATCTATGTAAACATTTCCTGTATTTATATGTTTTCTTTCGGAAAACACAACAAACAACAGTCTTAAATGTTAAAAAATGGAATATATAAAAAGAATTTGTAATCGAAACGTGTATAATCTTCCAAAAAATTGTAAATTTGTAGCGGTTCTTAGCTATGCATGCCGAGTTATATATACTAATTAGGAATGCAAGAAACCACCGTCGAGCTGATAGCAGATTCCTCTGCATCAAACTGGCTTAGGACGGTAAAGAGCCGAGATGTGTGAGTCGAGAGAAGTCTGATTCCGCATCTTTTAAGGCACAAAAACAAATGTACAAAAACAAATCCCAAAAGCTACATTGCATTTTGTTTGTTCGTTACTTGTGCAAAACTATTAACTGGGTTCTGCTTAGAATAAGTTAATAACGATGAACGTCGATGAATGTACATCGAATGGTGTACACACCCCAGGAGGTGGTGAAACTCCTCCCCGCATTGGACTTACCTCCAGTGTCCTCCCCGAAGCTCAAAGCCGTATGTCGGCAGAAAGTTCACAAACAGGGGTGTCCACCAAAAACGCCTCTGCCGAAAATTCCCCTCCCCACAGGGTAATACAAAAGAAAAAACCCCATTGGTATGCCTTACGATGTACGTATGGAAAAGAGAAGTCGGCTTACGACTTCATGACAACCCAAGGCGTTACAGCTTTTTATCCCACAATCAATACAATTAAACTCATAAAAGGTAAGCGCAAAGTCATTACCGAATCCCGCTTGCCCAACATCTTCTTCGCCTACGGCACGGAAGAACAGCTCAAGACCTTTGTCTACGACAATGTTAACCTTCCATTCCTTCGTTTTTATTACCGCCACATCCATGTTGGCAACAGAATAGAAAAGACCCCATTGACAGTTCCCGACAGTCAGATGGAGAGTTTGCAAATAGTCTGTTCTTCCGAGGCTGCCGATGTAATCATATCTTCTGGTGAGATTCCGAAATTCGAGAAAGGTCAGTTAGTCCGTGTCATCAAAGGCGAGTTTAAAGGTTTCGTCGGCAGAGTAGCCCGCCACAAGGGCCAGCAGCGTGTAGGCATAGTAGTAGGAGAGATGTTTACCGTAATGACGGCATACGTGCCGAGTGCGTATTGTAGGAGAATTGAAGAAAAGTAACCCTTTTAAAATAATAAAAATGTATAAACTATGAAAGGCGAAGAAAAATATTTAGATGTATGGAAAAATTTGAATAGTTCTGTAGAAGCGAATTTGCAGTTTGCTCAATTTGTAATCAAACAAGAACCTAAAAACACAAAATATTTCTTTGGTGAATACAGTTATGAAATAATAAAATGGATAGCTGCTACTATATTCTATGCCAAAGCAAAAGATATTGATGATATCGTTTACAAAATATATGGTGACTACTTTGAGTTTGTAGCTAATCCTATCAATGAATTTAACAAGCCACAATGGTATCAACTTAAAAGCTATAAAGGGCTAAACGGTATGAAGCTTAAATCCTGGCTAATGAAAAACTCGCACCAGTTTTTTGCCCGCAAGAAAAAAAATGAGGAGAAAAAAGCAATTGCCGAAAACGAAATGATAGATTTTGTGGACTATGAAGCTCTACTCGGTTTAGGAAACAGTACGGAAAGTATGGCTGACATAGACTTTGTTTATCAGAACCGACTAAAAAAGGCTTGGACTGCTCTGTCAGAGAAAGACAAAAGTATACTTACACATCTTATTCTGAAAAAAATGTATTGGGAAGATGCCTTTGAGGAACTTAAAGAATTCATCAACCCTCGAGAGGGGAAACAAGTAATGGATACTTGGAACGACAAAAGGAAACAAGATGCATTGGCAATGATGAAAATCCGTGCTGTACAACACCTGACAAAACGTTTTAACCAATTATAACTTTAAGATTATGACACTTGACCCTAATACACTCGACAATTTTAATCATAACTCTTATTCAAAAGAAGAGCTGATTAAAATTGAATCAGAAATGCTGAATGGTAAAATAGCAAATGCAGCATTTTCAACACTTATACAGGAATATCAAACACGCTCTGATATTGAAGATTTAATAGGTGAAGATGAAGAAATAGACAGTCTTTGGAAAGAAAAAGAGAAAAATATTGATGAAAAATGCAAGAATCATCATATCTGCGTCTCTGTTGAGACAAACAATAAAATTCAACAAAGGATGAACAATATGAAAATTACAAAAGAAGAAATGGTAAAAGTAGCAGAACGCTGCAAATCCATCAGTTCAAATTATGAGTCAAATTTGACTCTTGTCGAGAACCTTGTTTCTGCCTACAAAAAGGCATGTCCAGAACTTTTAGAAGAGGAAGTAACTGAAAAAGTAAAAAGACTCATGAAGGGGTGTGAAGAGCTTACGATTAGGTATAATCGTGCAATTGCTGAAGGCTTCAATGCCGAGGATGAAATAAAATCTCTCACAAAAGGTATGGATATTGAAACACGATTTAATTATCTTGTCAATGCCTTGTCTGCTGTTGAAGCTTTGAATGCGAACAACTTCGCATCACTAAAGGATGCAAACGAGACAATGAAAAAAAATATAGAAGATTATACAAAGGCAACAGATAATCCGACAGAAGCTGATTGCGATGATATACAAAAGCTTCTAGTAGAAGCAATATCAAACAACACTCTCCTTTTGACAGGAACAGAGAATGCTCAGCAACTTCTAACATCGGCAAAGGATACCAATACCGCAATTGACTTTACCACGGCTCAATATGATGATGCTCGTACAAAAGCGGAAATGGCATTGGCAATGTGGCTGGAATATGAAAATGGAAACCTTTCCTCTATAGAATCCGGTGCAACTCCAGAATCTATAGGAATAGGTGCAGCTACAGCTGTAGAGGAAGCAAAGATAATCAATGATGTTGCTACTGGTCGCAAGACAGCTGATATAGCAATAAAGTGTCTGAAAATACTTGGTGGTGTCGCCCTTTTCCTGCTTCTCGGATATATAGGAGTGGTAATAGCAGCAACTGTTGGTGGACTCGCTGCTGCAGCGTTGCTCTCTATTTTCGGCACTTCGACCATTGCTTGTATCGCAACAATAGCAATATGTCTGCCACTAATTTCTGGACTAGCTCAACTTTGTGTTGATGGCGGAACATATGTCTTTGAACAGGCAGGAAAAGCTTTTGACTTCATTGTTGAAAAACTAAGAGAATCTGTGTTCCCGAAAGTCAAGGAAACATTTACTAAAGTAATCTCTTGGTTAAAAGAAAAATTGGGCGGATACCAGTCTTCTGTAGAAACTGCTGTTGTAAGGGCATAACATCTATAAATCAAGTATCTCATGTTTAGCATGGGATACTTTTATCCTTTTTAATCATGGCGAATCTAATAGAAACAATTGGAAGTAAAATCAAAAAAGGGTATGAATGGCTAAAAACACAAGCTAAGTCAATCTGTGAAAAGATTCACGCTTGGCATGAACGTTATATGCAGTATCTGGAGCGCGCCAAGCTTCATCGTGAATACATTGATAGCGTTTTGGACAGTTCTTTAGACTATACCCCTGAAAAAAATGATGTTGATTTACGGGAGAGACTTACTAAAGTTTTGGGAGAAATTGAAGGAGGCAATTTATTTGAACATATAAAATCACTATCTTTAGAACAGCGCAAGCAGTATTTCGAGAAAATACTATTACCGCTAATTTGTAAGGAGATGGATGTAACACCAGATTTCATCGGATGGTTCCAAGATAATAATATGGTAGGATTCTATCGTGAAGCAGATCATGGGATTGCTCTTAATGAATTGTTTCTTACAACCGACGACGAATATGTTCTTCGAACCATTATAAATACTGTAATACATGAATGTAAACATGCAATGCAATGGGATGCAGTATCCGGCAGAAACACTCACGGATACTCTCAAGATTTAATAGATTCATGGGAGCGTAATTTCAACGACTACATCTCACCTGAAGAAAGTGATGAGGGATATGTCAAGCAACCAGTAGAATGGGATGCCTCATCGTTTGCAGAAAGTGTTTACCCTACAGATAAAAAATAGTATAACAATGAAATACATAGAACTATATAATTATCTTCGAGACCAAGAAGATCTCAACCGAGCTCAAGCTATTCGTTCAATCTTGGCTATTCGTAAATTTGCGCCTGAAATAAAAGCTGCAATGTCAGAATGGACAAAGACGGGGAAATGTGATTTAACAGTTGCTGACGTCTCTTTCTCTGAACTTATTGTATCTGAAGGGATGAAACCTATCAGAGCATTTAAAATGCTTGACTGGTTGAAGCGTGAACCTATCATGGCTCACCGATATCTGTCACAACGTTTGATGCGTGCCGACTTATCAAAGGTTGGCAGTGCCAAGATAGCAGTTGATATTTCTGAAAACGACAAATCCGATATAAAGTTATGAGAAGAATAACAAAAAGTGTTGAAGCCCTTAAATTGGCTTATCTATCGCATGTTCCAATAGCATGGATTGTTGTGAAAGAAAAGGAAGTTGCACAGCAAATTTCTTCTTCGTTTATAAATCAGCATTTCGGTGGAAAATATAGCATCGGCAATAGCACTCCTTTGAAAGATATCTCATGCCTAAATGTAGATATAATCAAGAAAAAGAGTCCGGCTCCTGCTGTTTATTTTGGTTGGATTGACGACAATTATAATAAGAAACATGAAAATGACGGTGACTCTATAGATGTGCTTCTCTCTGCATATCTGGATTTTTATCTTAATATAGAGTTTGAAGAACAAACATCAGGAGCTGCCATTCGCTCTGCAATCCAATCTCATATATGGGATAGAAATTTTGTGATTATAACATCCCCTACACCTCCTTCATTAGGTTGGATGAATCAGTATGTTGAAACAATTTATTTGGCTCCTATTGAGGACACTGAAATAAAAGATATCATATTGAAATTTGCAAATGTAAATGAAATAACGCTATCAAATGATTTTATAGACCAACTTGTTGTCAATTTTAGGGGAATAAGTGAAAGGCAAATTGAAAGTGTCTTAATAAAATGTTTGACCAATGAACTTTTTGATGAGTCACTTGAAATAGTGGAGAATCGGGAAAAAATCCTTAAAGAAATTCGTAATTTAAAGCGCCAAATGCTTGACGGATTCAAAGGACTAAAATGGATTACAATAAAAGAAGAAGAACCTCAAGCAGCAGGTCTTAATGCCATTACGGATTGGTTAAAAGAACGTCAGCCAATTTTCTCTGATCCCGAAAAAAGTGTAATGCAAGGTTTGGATATCCCTAAAGGACTTTTAATTACAGGAATCCCCGGTACCGGAAAATCCTTAATGGCGAAACAAACTGCACGAATTTTAAAGTTGCCGTTGGTGGCTATGGATCTTGGAGATTTACAAGAAGGCATTGTTGGTAAATCAGAAGAGCATATGGCTGCTGCTTTACGTAAAGTTGATGCCATGGCGCCATGTGTCTTATGGATAGACGAAATAGAAAAAGCTTTTTCTGGTGCGGAAAATGGACAAAGCGATGGAGGTGTTATGAGAAGAATGTTTGGAAAATTCCTAACATGGATGCAAGAAAAGGAATCTTACTGCTTTGTCTTGGCTACATCAAACGATATAACAAAACTACCGCCTGAACTTTTCCGCTCTCAACGCTTTGACGAGAAATACTATACATTTATGCCTACAGCAAAGGAATGTACAGAAATGTTTGTTGCAAACATACATTTGCAGAACGAACGCATACTCGATGCAAACGGTAAGAAAAGACCAATCTTTGACAGTAATGTCTTTGAAAAAGAATCTTATTGGCTCAATATCTTAAACAATATATGTACATGCAATATAGATATGTGTGGAAATATTACAAGAGATAATGTATCGCTTAAAAGTAATGGAAAATGGATGGTCGGATATGTTCCAGAAAAAAAACTTTTCACAGGTGCTGATATAGCTGCATTGGTAAATGTTTTAAAATTCAAAATCCTTTCTCAGAGGATAAAAAATGGAAGTTTTAATTATGGTTTTGAAGGTCCGATAAAGAAAACAGAAGTTGATAGATTCATACCTGTTGTCTTGGGTAATTTTATACCATATGGACAATCTAACCTAAGAGATGTAGCCCTTTGCTTCCGGTCGCTATCAAAGAACCGGTTCAAATCTGCATCTGCCACGACCGATGAGAAGGCGATAATTCGTTTCTCCGACTACAACGAGTTGACCGAGAGTATGAAATACGACCAACATAGGTTCTCTGGCGAAGATTCGAAATACGACAGGACACTTTACATGTGCATAGTCGGTGCTATCAACAGTTTGCAAACTAAAGAAACAGACCGTACTGCTTATCAGACAAATGACACTATGGCAAGCAATAATAAATCACCTTTTAATTATCCGCATAATGAAAATTAATAATAAGATAATATCCTCTTTGGATTCATTAAAAGCCAATTTTGACTTCATTGAGATTTGGAATAAGCGAAAGGTTGCAATTCGTGATTTGTCACCTTTACATATGTATTACCCCGATAATCTTGTAGTATACTATGAAGCTTTTGCTAATCCAGATAAAGTAGCTAATAATAATGGAAAATTGATGTTTCATAAAGAAAATGAAGATATTGAATTGTCCTTAGACATTGACAACAAATTCTTAGAAAAATTTTCCTTTATGGATCGTGTACAGATTCTTGCCTTATATACCATTGCAGATATGCAAGTCTCGGAAATTGTATCTGATGTGCTCATTGATATTGTTTCAATAGACAGCGATAAGATAATTTTGCAGAATGGAAGTTCTATCATTTATGGAAAAAAAACATTAGGAGACCAGCAACTAACCCATAAAGCAATTATTGTACCTGCATCTTCAAAAAAAAGTTCAAAAGTTGGTAATATATCTCTGTCTCCTGGACAGATGACATTCGGAGTGTTCTGTGGAAAAGAATTGATTGACGTTGTACCTCCATGTGATGAGAACAACACATATAGGTTAGAATATGAAATGTTTGATGATAATGTAATACTCACCGTTACAGATATCGCGACTTGTAATCAAGTAGCAAAATATAAAAATGCTCATTATTATGCTCTTTTAGGCGAAACGGATTTCATTGTAATTGACGGTCTACTTGTACAATGTTTTACCAATGAGGACTTAAACAATCGCCTTAGACAAAATGTTATTAAACCTAAAGGACCTGAATTTCTAAAACTTGAAGGCAGTGTAATTCACGTGATATATAAAGATAATTCAGAAGAAATCATAAAAATATAGTAACTATGGACAAACTAAATTCTAATATTGAAAGGCTCGAGTCTTCCATCAAAGACTTGAAAGCTCTGATTGCAAAGCAAAATAGGTTTGCGTCAAAATCAAACATCCTTTTGGGATGTGGTACAGCTATTACGGCTGCATCTATTTATACTCTTCCCAAATGGGCATCTGTCATTTTTGTAGCAATTATGTCAGGATATGCTATTGTAGATAAAAGAAGAATAAATTCGCTAATAGCAAACAAACTTGACGAGATTCATTCTATTGCCAACGATATAAATGACTCCATTAGTAATCTTTTACAACAGATAAAAGAGCAAAAAGAATGTGATAACAAGAACGAAGAAATAAACAAATTGAAGGCAAGAATAAAGGAGCTTGAAGCATTACTTGAAAGTAAACCTATTCCACAGCCAATACCAGTACAGCCTTCAAATGAAAAGTCTTTGGCAGAATTACATCTTGATATTATTCTAAAGAAGATACAGGGGCTTGATATTGAAGTAGAAGACTTTGGTGATGAATGTACATCATATATCCGTAAGGAATTTAATAAAACGTTAAGACAGTGTGGATATGAATTCATTGAATATTCTCATGAGAATAGGCAGTTCTTTAATACAGAGAGAGGGGCTATTGACCATGTAGATTGTACTGCACGGGCTATTGTGACAATTGCCTCTCCTAGGTTAACAATATTAAAGGGACATGCTTTTATCCCTGAAGTATAAATCATATTTTATCATTAAAATTATAACTATTATGGCAGAACCTAAATTTTATGTTGGTATTGATTTCGGACATGGAGAGACAAGTGTATCTCGTGTTCCAGGAATTAATGGGGAGTCTGTATCTCGTATACCATTAAGAGTTTCTGGAGATTTTGCAGATCAAAAGGTTTTCTCTGCAATTTGTCGTGATGACAACGGCAATTGGCAATTTGTTGGAACTGAAGACGATTTAAAGCGTAGAGATGTAAAGGAAGGCTTCAAAGGTATGATTCATAATTTACCTGCTGATAAAAGAGAATCTCTATGTGAATTTGCAAAATTAGTGTTCAAAGCAATTCTTGATAATGATAAAGATTTGAAATACGATCCAGAAACAGGGGAGGCTAACTTTGTTATATGTATAGCCAACCCATCAGACTGGAGAAGGCAAAGTTCAGAGAATCCTAAAGAATACCTAACATTCTTTCAAGAAGAAGCAGGTATCATACCAGCAAAAATGTGTATCAACGAGTCTGATGCTGCTTTTTATACAAAATTTGAAGGTTACACTCCAACAGATACAGTCTTTGTTATTGACTTAGGGTCAAGTACAATTGATTTTACTACATATCAGAATTCGATATGTAATCATGACTGTTGTTGGGGTGCCAATTTGGGAGCGCATATAGTTGAAGACAAATTAGTTGAATATGGATATACAGAAGCTGAAGAAAAGGAGGAAAATACTGAAGGTATGCTTCTAGTGGCAAGAGAGAGAGAAAAACTTAATTATGGTCCTGCAGAATCGGCTCTTTCTCTTGCTGCTCGTTTTGCCAAAGAAGCATATTTTACAACATGTAATCAAAACTACGGCAACACGGCGACATATGCACTGGATGTAAGAGTTTATCATTTAGTTTCTGATTGGAAAAATAGAAGACAGATAGCTTTTTCTGTCATCATAGATTCTCCAGAAGTAAACAATATCATAAAAGATTATATTTCAGACTTATCATTAGCACTTTCTAATGCAGCAAAAAAACTTCAAGGATATGGAATCTCTCCAAATAAAGTTCTTTTGTCTGGTGGTGCAAGCCGTATGCCATTCGTTAAGGAATTAACGGAGAAAGCTTTTCCCGATGCAGAAATTGTAAGGGACAACTTTCCTGAGTGGGTTGTTTCCGATGGAGCAGCTTTGTATGCAAAGGTACATTTCCAAGCCCTTGAGGATAGAAATAAATTACAAAAAGAATTTTCTGATTGGGCAAACGCTCATCTTGAAGAAAAACTTGAATCTGCAGCTGTTTCCACATTTAACTCTATCCTCAAAGAAACGCTACGTAATGGTCTTGAAAATAAATATATTCAAAATTCAAGCGGTTCTCTGAATGATTTAGAAAATGTTTCAAGAATCCTTCTTGAAGGAATAACTAAAACGATAGAATTTAAATTAAAAGCAGACAAGGCATTTATCGCAGTTGTAGACAGCTTTATCAAAGAAAAACTTGAAGAAATTATAAAAACAAATTACAAAAAGACTGTCACAATCACAGAAAACTTCATTGATCCAGGAGATACTTTCAACGATGTTGGAGTTAAAACGGATTTCCTTCATGATTTTATAGGTCAGATAGCTGATCAACTCTGTAATACTATCTTTGAAGGAGTTGGTAGCTTAGATTGGAGCAAGCCAAGAAGTAGCGAGAAACGACATGCTATTATGGCAGAGTTCCTATCTAACATAGATTATAACAAGTTTAATCATAACATAGATATGGAGGAATTTATATCTCAGGCTGTCTTTAAAATTGATAGAGTTCTCCATGATAATGGACTATTTGTGATTTCTGAATAAAAGTTGAAGGCAATACAATTCATGTGCTATTGTGATTCCTACATATAAGTGCAACACTCCGCAGTGAGGAGCAAGTCGTAAAAACTGTAAAAACACTGCGGAGTTTTTTCTTGTGTTGAAGGTACAAAGCCTCCAAAAGACTTAATATAACAGTTTGAGAGGTATATAATATTTGCATTCTAAAATTATAGATTATGTCAGAACCTGAATTTTATATTGGTATTGATTTCGGACACGAAGAGACAAAAGTATCTTGTGTCTCTGGAACTAATAGAGAATCAATATCTCGTATACTTTTAAGAAAATCTGGAGACTTCATATATGAAATATATCGTTATGACAAATACGAGTGGAAATTTGTCAGGTCTATGGAATACTTGAAGTGTAAGGAATTAAGGGAAGGTTTCAAAGGCATGATTCACAACTTACCTGAATATAAAAGAGAAGCCCTACGTGAATTTGCCAAATTGGTATTCAATGCAATTCTTGATAATGATGAAGATTTGAGATACGACCCAGAAACAGGTATGGCTAACTTTGTTATATGTATTGCCAATCCATCAGACTGGAGAAGGCAAAGTTTTAAAAATCCCAAAGAATGCCTAACATTCTTTCAAGAAGGAGCAGATTTCAAACCTGCAAAAATGTGTATTAATGAATCTGATGCAGCATTTTACACAATATTTGAAGAATATACTCCATCAGACACAGTATTTGTTATAGACTTAGGTTCCAGTTCTATTGACTTTTCTACATATCAGAATACGATATGTAATCATGAGTGTTGTTGGGCTGAAAATTTAGGGGCACATATAATTGAAGATAAAATAGTTGAATATGGATATACAGAAGCTGAGAATAAAGAGGAAAATATAAAGGGTATGCTTTTAGTGGAGAGAGAGAAAAAAACTTAATCTAGGTTCTGCAGAATCTGCCCTTCTTCTTGCAGCTCGTTTTGCCAAAGAATCATATTTTACATGTTGTAATGGAAATGTTGGAGAGCTTGCGGCATTTGACTTGTCTGTTCGTGTTAAGAACCTCGTTCCAAATTGGAAAAGCTATAGACAGCTTGCTTTTTCTGTCATCATAGATTCTCCAGAAGTAAATAATATTATAAAAGATTATATCTCAGACTTATCATTAGCATTTTCATATGCTGCAAAAAGACTTCAAGGATTTGGAATTTCTCCGAATAAAGTTCTTCTGTCTGGTGGCGCAAGCCGTATGCCATTCGTTAAGGAATTAACGGAGGAAGCTTTTCCCGATGCTGAAATTATAAAAAACAACGATCCAGAATGGGATGTTTCAGATGGAGCTGCTCTGAAGGCATATTTCCAAGCCATTGAGGATAGAAATAAAATTCGAAAAGAATTCTCACATTAGACAAATATTCATCTTGAAGAGCAAATCTTCTTATATACTATACTTTATAATATCATTCATTATGTCTTTAATAACACAAATAGGGAAAAACATTGGGAAAAGAGCTTGTAACAAAATAATCCACAATGCTGTATATAAGAAAGCTTTGCAGGAAGCCTCTCCTCTAACTATGGACGGATTGGCTTTAGGTGATTTAGTACATATAGGTAATATCGTAGGTGTTCTTGTTGAACAAACCGATAAATACAAGAAAATGATAAGTTTTGTAGGAAATCCAGAATTATGGTTCTATCAATATGGATATGATCCATATCTGGGAGAAAAGGGGACGTCATGGAATATTTCTACAAATGCGACAGATGAATTTAATGGTGAGAAAAACTGTAATTTGATTTTTAAAGAAGAGTGTTTCGCAAAGAATTCTACTTCAAATTCAGATGAAAAGAGATTCCCTTTATTTGAGAAATGTCATGAGTTGGGTGAGAATTGGTATATTCCAGCAATAAAAGAGCTTGAATGTCTCTTATGTAATCCAAGATTGATTGAAAGCATTAAAAGTTATCTGTATAGAATGTTATTCCCCAATTTTGATGGGGATAAAACATATACATTTTGGACATCTACAGATGATATTGATGAATATTCTGCTATGACACTTAGCTGGAACATGAAGACAAACAATATATTTTTGAGGGAAGAGCCTAAAAGTAAACCGCTTCCTTTTTTTGCGATTTACGCTTTATATACATAATGAGTATATCATACAAAGTTTGCTAAGTATGTATTATGATAANNCACCTTATGATAAATAAAAATATTATCTCTATTATAGGCAGCTACCTCTACGCTGATCTAAGCATATCCCACAGCCTGAACAACGACAAACAGACAATAGGTTTGATTTTTGATGTTGACAATACAGATGGAAGTGTGTGGGTGATGGCTCTTAAAGACAGCGATTGCTCGGGAGTGCATACTCCTGATGAATTGCCAAAGACGGATGCTGAGTTCGAAAAGCCTGGCTATGACAGACTTGAATGGACTGTAGCTGAGTGTCGGCATTGGGAGAAACTGCTTGTCAATGTGTGCGGATGCAGCTTGAAGGAAATTGTTGATGGTTTAGAGGAACACCTTAGAGGCTATTCGTTTGATGCAGAGAAGGCGAATAGAACGCTGTCAAAAATAGAAATTGATGTTGGCGAAGACGGCTATGTCTATTGGACTGCCACAATGGAGAGTAATGGCTGTGCAGAGGTCGTGGGCTATGGTGAGATTGTAGAAGACCCAATGCCATATACTGATGACGAAATTACTGACTGTAGATTGCGTTTCGTAGGACGTGTAGACATCAAGGAGCTGAAGATAAAAAACATAGTATTTTAATAGATTTATCATCATAAAGGAAAAACTTGCAGACCATGCCAATATCAAGGCTTGCAAGTTTTTCTTTTTCACGTGTGATAGATTATCTAATACCAGATGCTCTATAATATAAAAATGTGTAACTATAAAAGATTGAAGACATGAACAAAACAAGTATTATAGACACAGTAGCGTTGAAAGACAAGCTGCATGAATATGCTTTGAAGATAGGACGCATTAGTGCACGGCCAGTATTGCTGTTATATTTCATAATGACGAGTAAGGATACTCCTAAGAGTGATAAGTGGATGATATTGTCAACATTGTCTTATCTGGTACTCCCCGTAGATTTGATTTCAGCAAAGCGGTTGCCGATTATAGGGTGGATAGATGAGGCTTTTTCGCTCTCGGTTGCCTATCAGAAGGTTAGCAAGAATATCACACCGGAGATTGAACGGAAGACGGATGAATTGCTCGACAGGTGGTTCCCGGAGTATACTAACTATATCGAAGTGTTTGATTGATAAAGGAAAATGAAATTTATTAAGAATTTAAATGATATGAAGACAAATAGAAGCTTAAAAGTATGCTTGCTGACAATGTGTTTTGGACTTGTTGGCTTGACTACATTTGCACAGAACAATACAACAGCGAAAGAAAACATCAGTGAATGTGATGGTTCTGAGTGCGTGTGCAAGTTGGACAGGTGTACAACTATTGATAAAAATATAGAAAGTAAATGCCGTAGCATGTTGGAAAAAGGAATGGCTGCCGTGAATGGCGTTGATGGACAGGTCGCTGTAATCGATGCAAAAACAGGCAGACTGAAAGCATGGGTGGCTTTGGAAAAAGGAAACGGTGGCTTTACAGATGCAAAACTTTTAAAGAAAGCATACAGTCCAAGAATTATGACTATGGTTGGCGTCGTTCCATTGCTTACTGATATTGGTAGCAAACTTGAAGATAGCATAGATATATGCAGAGGCGTTTATAATTCAGATAGCGGATTGAAAATAAGAGATTACAATTGGCGTTCTGGAGGTTATGGAAAGATGACAATGAGAGAGGCTCTGATGAAGAAATCAAACGTGGCTATGTATAAGATTATGTTGGCTGCTATGGGCGAAGAGAGAGCATCAAATTGCTGGAAGAAAATGATGGGGAATACAAAAGCTACTAATTCAATGGAAATGGCAGCACTGTTTAGTGGCATTTTTAATGGCACTGACTTTCTACTGCCTACTTTGATTGGAGATTCTGTGGAAGTTGAGTTTTCTGGTGATATAAATTATTTGGGACATCAGTATATGAAAGAAATCTTTGTTGGACTCAATAAAAAGGATGGTGTTCAAGCGGAATATGCACCTGAGGGGGCTGAACTTGCCGGTATTTATGGCAATTATGCGGGAGAACTATACGATAACGGTGAGACAGACGATACAGAGATGGTATTTGTTGGGGCGTTCCCAGCCAGCGACCCTATTTATAGTGTATGTGTGTTTATCCACAGACCCAACGAACCGGTTCACTTGGCAAAGGATTTGGCAAACAATATGGTGAACGAGCTTGTCGCTTGGCTATCAAAATACTAATTTTAAAACTGTGGAGTTATGGAGACAATCCTTTATAAACATGATTCTGACGGCGAGTTTACAGGTATTTATGCCAGGTTCGAAGATGGAAGATTGACAATTAGCCAACATGATATGGGGGAGTTTGAACGAGAGTATTCGAGAGACGGTGAAGTGGAATCGTTTGTGTTCTTTGATGTTCCCAATACCAACAGACTTATGAGAACGTTGGCAGTGAAGGATGAAGTTCGTTTGTTGGATGTTTTGAAACGAAAGTTCAAGAAATACAAAGGTGCCATGCAGAGTGAAATCTGTAATTTTTGTGATGAACACAATATAAAATATCAAACACAGGTGTATTATTGATTCTTACTTTCAATGTTTTTCTTTTGTTGTTTCGAAGGGCATATTTCTGACAGTTTACTGCTATTAGCTAATTCGCAAAGACAACAAGAACAACAAGGGCAACAGATACAACTGACACAATATTGCAATAGGATAGCAGGGGCAGTATCCAGTGTCGTTTATGTTGTATCTGTTGTCTTTGTTGTTTTTTGTAGTATTTTATGCATACCGATTAGATAGTTTCAAGAATTTTATGTAAGTTTGCAGAATTAATAACACATATACGAAATAATACACATTACATATCATAATACTAAAAAACATAGATATGGCGAAGAAAAAGCAGATAGTAGAATGCGTGCCGAACTTCAGTGAGGGACGCGACATGGGTATCATTAAGCAGATTACTGATGCCGTGGAAGCGGTGGAGGGTGTGAAACTTCTTGATGTTGACCCAGGAGAGGCAACAAACCGTACTGTGGTAACATTCGTCGGAGAACCGGAGGCTGTTGTTGAGGCGGCTTTCAATTCCGTTGCCAAAGCGGCTGAGCTTATCGATATGAGGAAACATCATGGTGCTCATCCGCGAATCGGGGCGACAGACGTTTTGCCGATTGTACCCGTAAGTGGCATAACCCTTGAGGAATGTGCGGAGCTGTCAAGAAAACTCGCCAAGCGAATAGCCGACGAACTGTCTGTTCCGTGCTATTGCTATGAGGCTGCTGCCTTCAAACCGGAACGCAAGAACCTTGCCGTTTGTCGCAAGGGGGAGTATGAGGGCATTGCCGAGCGCATTATGGACGAGGGAGAAAAACCGGATTTCGGAGCCCGTCCGTATGACGAGCAGGTTGCAAAAACCGGTTGCACGGTGGTTGGAGCACGCGATTTCCTCATTGCCGTGAACTTTAACCTCAATACCACCTCAACTCGCCGTGCCAATGCCATAGCCTTTGACGTAAGGGAAAAAGGAAGACCGGTTCGCGAGGGAAATCCTATAACTGGAAAGAAAAAGCTCGACGAGAACGGCAAGGTCATCATGCAGCCCGGCACGCTGAAGGGCACAAAGGCAATAGGCTGGTATATTGATGAATACGGCATTGCCCAGGTGTCGATGAATATCACCAATATCAATGTAACCCCACTTCATAAAGCCTTCGACGAAGTTTGCCGCTGCGCACAGAACCGTGGACTACGGGTTACGGGAACGGAGATAGTTGGTCTCGTTCCGGAGTGTGCCCTCATGGAGGCAGGCAAGTATTTCCTCGAGAAACAACATCGCTCTGCCGGTATCCCGAAGGAGGATATCCTGAAGATAGCAATCAAGTCTATGGGACTTGAAGACTTGCGCCCGTTCAATCCAAAGGAGAAAGTAATAGAATATCTGCTTGAGGGCGACAATGATAAAAAGCTCGTAAATCTCACGGTGAAGGGTTTTGCCGATGAAACTTCGCGCGAAAGTCCCGCACCTGGCGGAGGTTCCGTTTCGGCATATATGGGAGCCTTGGGAGCATCGCTCGCCACAATGGTGGCAAACCTGTCGAGCCATAAGCCCGGATGGGACGACCGTTGGGATGAGTTTGCCTGTTGGGCAGAGAAAGGCATGGAACTGCAGGAAGAGCTTCTGCATCTCGTAGACGAAGACACCGAGGCATTCAACCGCATCATGGCAGCCTTCGGTATGCCAAAGAACACCGATGAGGAGAAGGCTTTGCGCTCTGCTGCCATTCAGGATGCCACACTCTTTGCAACGGAGGTTCCGCTCGAAACGATGAAAGCATCGGTAAAGGTCTTTGACGTATGTCGCCAGATGGTTCGCGAGGGCAATCCAAACAGTGTTTCGGATGCCGGTGTAGGAGCCTTGGCAGCCCGTGCAGCAGTGATTGGTGCCGGTATGAATGTGAAGATTAACGCATCATCGCTGAAAGACCGCCAGAAAGCCGAGGCTCTCATTGCTGAGGCTGAAGCGATAATAGAAAAGGCAAATGCCGAAGAAAAAGAAATAACCCAAGAGGTGGATAAGAAAATTAAGGGATAAGAGTGTATCACTTTAGTCCTCTTAGTTCTCCCATTACTCCTATACGTCCTATAAGTCTTAAAAAAGAAAAAACTATGACAACAGAAGAATTCCAGAAAGAAATCCGCATCGGAATCCCCGACACCTTGCCGGAGCCGATGCCGTATGACACCGAGATAAACCACGCCCCAAAGCGCAAAGATATCCTGACAGCAGAAGAAAAGCGACTTGCCCTACGCAACGCCCTCCGCTATTTCCCTAAGCATCTGCATGAGCAGCTCGCACCGGAGTTTATGGAGGAGTTGCACAAATACGGCAGGATATACATGTATCGCTATCGCCCACGCTACGAGATGTATGCCCGTCCTATCGACGAGTATCCTCACCGCTCTGAGCAGGCGGCAGCCATCATGCTGATGATTCAGAACAACTTGAACCCTGCTGTGGCGCAGCATCCTCACGAACTTATTATATATGGTGGCAACGGTGCGATATTCCAGAACTGGGCGCAGTATCGGCTTACGATGAAATACTTGAGCGAGATGACTGACGAGCAGACGCTCGTGATGTATTCCGGTCATCCGATGGGCTTGTTCCCTTCGCATAAAAATGCCCCGCGAGTGGTGGTAACCAATGGTATGGTTATCCCAAACTATTCAAAGCCAGACGATTGGGAGCGCATGAATGCCCTCGGCGTGAGCCAATACGGACAGATGACCGCCGGCTCGTATATGTATATCGGTCCGCAGGGCATTGTACACGGCACCACGATCACCGTGCTCAATGCTGCCCGCAAGCAGATGCAGAAGCCGGGTGAGCCAGACGATATCCACGGCATGCTTTTCGTATCGTCAGGTCTTGGAGGAATGTCGGGCGCTCAGCCTAAGGCTGGAAACATCGCCGGAGTAGTGAGCGTTGTTGCCGAAATTAATCCCCTTGCTGCGAAGAAGCGCTATGACCAAGGATGGGTGGACGAGCTCCACGATAATCTCGACGAACTGATACCTGCCGTTCGCAAGGCAGTGGCAGAGAAGCGCACGGTGAGCATGGCATACGTGGGCAATGTGGTAGACCTCTGGGAACGCCTTGCCGACGAGGATATACATGTGGATTTGGGTTCAGACCAGACTTCGCTACATAATCCTTGGGCTGGCGGATACTATCCAGTGGGCGTATCGCTCGAAGAGTCGAAACGCATGATGGCAGACGAACCGGAGAAGTTCCGCGACCTCGTTCAGGTGTCGCTCCGCCGACAGGTGGCTGCTATCAACCGCCTCACGGAGAAAGGCATGTATTTCTTTGATTATGGCAATGCCTTCCTCTTGCAGTCAAAGCGTGCCGGGGCAGACATCGTATTGCCCGACGGCAAATTCCGCTATCCGTCGTATGTTCAGGACATCATGGGACCGATGTTTTTCGACTACGGCTTCGGTCCGTTCCGCTGGGTGTGCACCTCGGGCGACCCGAAAGACCTTGCCGTTACCGACCGCATCGCTGCCGACGTGATGGAAGAGATTAAGGCTAAGGCGCCGAAGGAAATCCAAGGGCAGATGGCTGACAATATCCACTGGATTCGCGAAGCAGGAAAGAACCACCTCGTGGTTGGTTCACAAGCACGCATTCTCTATGCCGACTGTGAGGGAAGAACGAAGATTGCCCTTGCCTTCAACGAGGCAATAAAGCGTGGCGAGATAAGTAAGCCTATAGTACTTGGTCGCGACCACCACGATGTGTCGGGCACCGATTCGCCATTCCGCGAAACGAGCAACATCTACGACGGTTCGCAGTTCTGTGCCGATATGGCGGTGCAGAATGTTATCGGCGACTCCTTCCGCGGTGCCACATGGGTGTCAATCCACAATGGTGGCGGCGTAGGCTGGGGCGAAGTGATAAACGGTGGCTTCGGCATGGTAATCAATGGCGACGATGATTCGGCACGCCATATCCGCGAGATGCTTTTCTGGGATGTGAACAACGGAATTGCGCGCCGCAGCTGGGCACGCAACGATGGTTCAATGAGCAGTATTGAGCGCGAAATGCAGCGCACTCCGGGCTTGCAAGTAACGATGCCAAACCTCGTGGACGACGAATTGATAAACAGGTTCTAAACTATAAGACTAATAGGATAAATAAGACTTATAAGAGTTCTATTAGACCTATATGTCCTATATGTCCTATTAGTCCTATTACTCTTATTACTCCCATTACTCCTAAAACAACAACAACAATGATACACCAAATATCAGCAGAACACCTCACCATCGAGCGCATCGGTGAGATAATATACAAGGGCTACAAACTTGAATTGAGCGATGATGCCCGCCATCGCATAGTGCGCTGTCGTGAGTACCTCGACAAGAAGATTGCCGAGACAACAACTCCGGTCTATGGCGTAACAACCGGTTTCGGATCGCTTTGCAACGTGTCGGTAGGTGCCGACCAGCTTGCACAGCTTCAGATCAATCTGATGATGTCGCATGCCTGTGGCGTGGGCGACCGTGTGCCTAACGATATCGTAAAGATTATGATGTTCCTAAAGATACAGTCGCTCAGCTACGGCTATTCCGGTTGCAAGCTCGACACCGTGGAGCGTCTCATCGATTTCTTCAACAATGATATCTATCCCGTAGTATATATGCAAGGTTCGCTCGGAGCCTCCGGCGACCTCGTGCCGCTTGCCCACATGTCGTTGCCGCTTGTCGGTCTTGGCGAGGTGGAATACAAAGGCAAGATAATGAGCGGTGCACAGATTTTGAAGTCGAAACGCTGGAAACCTATTCAGCTCGGCTCTAAGGAGGGACTCGCCCTGCTCAACGGTACGCAGAATATGAGCGCCTTTGCCGTATGGGCATTGCTCAACGGTATGCGTCTCTGCGACTGGGCGGACAAAATTGCAGCCATGTCGCTCGATGCTTATTACGGACTGCTCTCGCCTTTCACAAAAGCTGTTCATGTGGTTCGTCCGCACAAGGGACAGCTCTCTACAGCTGCCCACATGCTCGAACTGCTCGAGGGCAGCGAGATAGCACAGAAGTCAAAGTCGTATGTTCAAGACCCATATTCCTTCCGCTGCATACCTCAGGTGCATGGTGCAGCAAAAGACACACTGGAATACGTGAAGTCGGTTATTGATACGGAGGTGAACTCAGCCACCGACAACCCTACGGTTTGTCCAGACGAAGACCTTATCATCTCTGCCGGCAACTTCCATGGCGAACCGATTGCGCTGCCGATGGACTTCCTCTCTATCGGACTGAGCGAACTTGCCAACATCTCAGAGCGTCGTATCTACAAGCTCGTTTCCGGCACTCGCGGACTGCCGAGCTTCCTCGTGGCAAATCCGGGAGTGAACAGCGGATTCATGATTACGCAGTATACGGCGGCATCGGTGGTAAGTCTAAACAAAAGTCTCGCCACACCGTCGTCGGTAGACAGCATACCGTCGTCGCAGGGACAGGAAGACCATGTCAGCATGGGTGCCAACGCAGCCATCAAACTGTATAAGATAGTGCTCAACGTGGAGCGTGTGCTCGCCATCGAACTCTTCAATGCAGCCCAGGCACTCGACTTCCGTCGTCCGCTCAAGTCATCGCCGGCTGTTGAGGCAATATACGAGGAGTACAGAAAGGTTGTGCCGTTTATCGTAAACGATGAGGTGATGTATCCACACATCCAGCATTCTATCGAATTCCTGAGGAAATGAGAAAACTGATAACAAATATAGGTATCCTTGCCGGCATAGACACGGAGCGCAAGCTTCGTCTATGTGGCAAGGATATGTCGCATTTAAACACCCTAAATGACGCTTGGCTCCTGATAGAAGACGGCAAGTTCAAGGCTTGGGGCGAGATGAAAGAACTCCCAGCCAACGGGATTCCTGCCGATGAGGAGATTGATGCCAGGGGTGGCTGCGTCATGCCGTCGTGGTGTGATTCGCATACTCACATCGTTTATGCCGGAAGTCGCGAAGGAGAGTTTGTTGATAAAATTCGCGGCTTGAGCTATGCTGAGATTGCCAAGCGTGGTGGCGGAATACTCAACTCTGCCGATTTGCTCCATACTCTCTCTGAGGATGAGCTATACCGCGAGGCGATGCTCCGTGTTGAGGAGATTATGCGCAAGGGCACAGGCTGCGTGGAGATAAAGAGTGGCTACGGACTGAACACTGCCGACGAGCTGAAGATGCTTCGTGTTATCCGGCGCATAAAGGAAACGGCGCCGCTCAAGGTGAAGTCCACTTTTCTTGGTGCTCATGCCGTAGGCAGAGGATATTCGCAGGCGGACTATGTAGACCTCGTCGTTAATGAGATGATTCCCGAGGTGGGCAGGGAGCAGCTTGCCGACTTTGTAGACGTGTTCTGCGACGAGGGCTTCTTCACTCCCGAAGAAACGGCACGTATACTTGAGGCTGCCGACAAATGGGGGATGAAACCAAAGATTCATGCCGATGAACTTGCTTCGTCGGGTGGTGTAGAGGTTGGAGTCAAGCATGGTGCCCTCTCCGTTGATCATCTTGAGAGCATGACGGTAGAGGAGATAGAACTGCTTCGCGATTCGCAGACTATGCCTACGGTGTTGCCCGGCACATCGTTCTTCCTCAATATGCCGTATGGCAAGGCGCGCCAGATTATCGACAGCGGACTGCCTGTTGCGGTGGCGAGCGACTATAATCCGGGGTCCACTCCGTCAGGCGACATGAAATTCATCGTTTCCCTTGCCTGCATCAAGCTCCGTCTGCTGCCAGCCGAAGCTATCAATGCTGCCACGATCAATGCTGCCAGTGCCATGGGAGAGAGCCGTGATTATGGAAGCATCGCCGAAGGAAAGGTTGCCAACTGCTTTATCACGGAACCTATACCATCGGTGGATTATATACCATATGCATACACTTCGCCGATAGTAAGGATGGTGATGCTGAAGGGGGATGTTATTTAAAAAAGTTTTCTGTGATTTTACCCTCACACCCTCACCAAAGGCACTGAAATTCCCTGTATATCAGTATTTCAGATGGTGAGGGTAAGTGTGAGGGTGGATGAGGGTAACTAACAAGTTTCTTATTAAAAAGAATATTGACTGTAAAGTAATGTAGCTATTAATCAAGAAACTGTCAAGTAAATTCAGTAAATATAAGATTATTGCAAAAATGATAAAATCTAAAATAAAAGTAATAACATTATTGTTGGTTTGTATTGCATGTATTACTAAAGTAAATGCAGATATTAAAAGTGGTATTATAACTTGCCTTGATGGTAATTGTGTGAAATTGGTTGAAATCAATGCAAATTATGAAGCATATTCTTCTTCTCATGTTGATTTTTCAACGTTTAAGTTTTCATATGATGATTGTGATAGGTTGACAGAAATACAAGAGAGTTGCAGTAATGACAAGAATTTTCGGGATAAAAGTTCGTGGTTTATTACTTATATCCCTTTTATGCTTAAATGTAATTACTTTTCTTCTGCTACAAGTGAAAGTGGATGCATTACATATTTCCCAACTTTGTCTAATTCTATAATTTCATCCATGCGTTTTTCTGATGAAGGCATTTTTGAAGGTAATTCATATGTGGATGAGGGTAATATAGAAATGACTTATAATAATGGCTTTTTGATTAATTGTAGCTCTTCAAGTGATGAGACCGTTGGGCAAGATAAATATCACTGTGATGGAAAAGAAAATTTAATGTGGAATGATGGAATCCTTGAAAAATATACATCTAATACCATTAATGTAGAGCCTAATTCTGACGAATACGTCTATGTGCAAAGTTCTTCATATTCTTATGGTGATGGTAAAACAAAAAATATGTTGGGACAGATTCCCCAAGGTCTACTAATGGATTCTGGGCAAATCGAATTCTTATATATGTTAGGTTTTATGGGAAAAGGTCCTGATTTTCTTCCAACAAGTCTTTCATATACGAATGAGGATGGCGATAAATTCGATGTCGTATGTTCATATACGTTTAATGATAATGGTACGATTTCTCGTTCAATTATGTCGTGTTCTGAATTTAAACTTACTACCGATTATAAGTATGAGCCTACAGTCGTGCAGACGGGAATTAATAAAGTAACTGAGGCTGACGTCATGAATACAGAAGTCTTTGATGCAATGGGTGTAAAGTGTAATCATCCTTGTAGAGGCTTAAATATATTAAGAAAATCTGATGGAAACTACATAAAGATGATTGAGCGGTAATTGAATAATATTGTGTAATCTTGCAGTGTAGTATGTAAAATAATTTAATGTCATTGGCCTATTGTTGATTTGACAATTATGTATCAATCTGAAAGAAACATCGGTAACGTTTGATAGAAATGCTACTGACGTTTCTTTTTTTGTTAAAATCAGCCAAAACGTTGGACAGTTCAAATATTAGCTGTATATTTACAAACATTTAGTAATCTGCAAAGATATGGTGAGAAAATTATACCCGATAGGAATACAGACATTCGAGAGAATCCGCAAGGAGGACAAATTATATGTAGACAAAACAGAATACGTATACCGTATGGCACATACTGATGGTACGTATTTCTTCTTGAGTCGTCCGCGCCGTTTTGGCAAGTCCTTGTTGGTGACAACTTTCCAAAGCTATTTTGAAGGGAAGAAGGAACTCTTCGAGGGACTTGCCATTAAAAAAATGGAGAAAGAATGGAAGGAATATCCTGTCTTGCATTTTGACATGAGTTTGGGAAAACACATGGATAACGAGCAGTTAGGGCGTTTTTTATTATATATATTGAATGACAATGAAAAGCGCTTTGGTGTCGATTGTGATTCTTTTGATGCCAACTTGAGACTCGCCAATTTGATACAAGCCGTTTACAATAAGACAGGCAAGCAGGTAGTGGTACTTATTGATGAATATGATGCTCCGTTACTTGATGTAGTGCATGAACAAGGGCAACTCGAAGCCCTTCGCAATACAATGCGCAATTTCTACAGTCCGCTGAAAGGTTGCGAGTCTATGCTCCGCTTCGTTTTTATGACCGGTATCACAAAGTTCTCACAGCTTAGCATATTCAGCGAACTTAACAATATCAAGAATGTAAGTATGGACGAGCATTATGCCTGTATCTGTGGTATCGCTAAGGATGAATTACTCAGTCAAATGAGTGATGATATTGATGAACTCGCAAGAAAACTGAAACTGAATAGAGATGAAGTCATAGATGAATTGAAAAATCATTATGATGGTTATCATTTCTGTTGGCCATCACCAGATATGTTTAATCCATACAGCTTGCTTAACTGTTTCGCCGACGGAAAGTTGGGGGCTTACTGGTTCAGTTCAGGAACTCCTACATATCTCATCAATATGATGAAAAAATTCAAAGTATTGCCCAGTGATCTCAAGCCAGTGCAAGCAAAGGCTTATGCTTTTGATGCTCCGACAGAAGGAATGAGGACTATTACTCCTCTTATGTATCAGAGTGGTTATACAACGATTAAAGGATATGACACGGAAACGGATCTGTATACTCTTGACATTCCTAACAAAGAGATTAAAGTAGGACTGTATGAGTGCTTGTTGCCTAATTATCTGGAAGAATATGCAGAACAGGGGGATGTGGCAATAGCCAAGATGTCGGTTCTTATCAAACGGGGGAACATCGAAGAAGCCATGTCTCTCTTGTCTGATTTCCTGAAAACCGTTCCATATTGTGACAATACCAATTATGAGGGTCATTACCAACAGATGTTGTATATAATTTTTGCTTTGCTGACTAATTATAACATTCTTGTGGAACAGCATACGGGAAATGGGAGAATAGACATTACTATGGAAACTGCAGATATGGCGTATGTTATGGAACTGAAGTTTGGAAAAAGTACAGAGGAGGCTCTGAAGCAAATAGAGACAAGACAATATGCCGATGCTTTCAGAATGAAAGGCAAGAAAATCGTAAAGGTCGGCATAAACTTTATGGTTAAGAATGGAATAAACAGTATGGAATGGAAAGTTTCAGATAAAGAATAAAAATATGGACTATTTACCAAAAGACCCGGCAATACTCGTATCGAGTATAAATATGCTGCTACGCGATGAGGAGTATGATTCGCTCGAGCAGCTCTGCTATGCCTTCAACCGCAAGGCGGAAGATATAAAGACATATCTCGTGAAATACGGATATGTGTACAGCGAGACACAGAAACAGTTCAGACCGGAGGGCTACGACAAATGATAACACAGGATGCTATAGAAACGGCTTATTGCTTCTTCCATCAGAAGGAACGGGTGTATGCTCATTCCACTATGGAATGGCAGAAGGACGACATAGAATATGCTATTTCGGAATATGTCGACGGAATGAATAAAGAACTGTATGAAGCGCTTTCCGAAGGAAATGGCACATTTCTGCACGAGCATGGCAGTTTTCATAAAGAACTGCTCACGGCGATACATAAACTTGAGGGAATGATGCAAAAATAAAGGAAAAGGATATTAAAAGTTTTAAAATCGTTTTCTTATACCAGTTTTTTTTACTATCTTCGCAATCGAAACAAATCGAATTAACCTTGCGCTTATTCTTTTGCCGTCTTTATTTCGGCAAATCAACTGTGCTCCATTGAGCATGACTGCGCATGAAAACAAAAGAAGAATGAGTATAAAGAAACTGAAAATAGCATTAATGTCGCTCTGTGCCGTGGCATTGCCTGTATTTGCAGGACCTGCCGACGACAACGACGGAAAGAACGACGACGAGATTGAAAACTTTGATTTCCTTTACACCAACGACGGCAGCGTGGAGAACTATGATGTCGTGTCGATGGAGAACATGATGGACGAGGCTTTCTCGCTCATCGGTACAAGATATAGAGCCGGAGCTTCAGGTCCTGGCGGTTTCGACTGCTCGGGCTTTACCAGTTATCTGTATCGCCAGATTGGCATAGACCTGAACCGCTCATCGCGTGGACAGTACACCCAGGGCGAAGCCGTGGCAAGCAACGATTTGCAGAAAGGAGACCTCGTGTTCTTTACGAGCCCGGGTTCGGGCCGTTCCATCGGACATGTAGGTATTGTTGTTGACTACGACCCGATGAAAAAGAATTTCAGCTTCATCCATGCCAGTTCCTCAAACGGCGTTACGGTGAGCAGTTCTACAGAGCCATTTTATTCGCGCCGTTATGTGGGGGCAAGGAGAATATCACAGTAATTGTAGAATATATGAATTTTATTATAAATCAGGCATTTCTTTTTGAAATGCCTTTTTTATTTCCTAATTTTGCAGTCCAAATTAAAGGATTATGCAGAATAAAATTTCAATGGCACTTTGTGCAGCGGCGGCTTTTGCTTCCGTTTCTTGTGTGTCTCACTTTCAGCTTGATGGCGTTACACGCAGCAGAATAGTTATTGACAGCCGCTACGACAAGACAGATGCTGAGGCGCAGTGTTTTATTGCGCCATACAGACAAAAGGTTGACAGCGTGATGAGTCCTGTTGTAGGCAGAACGGCACGCTATCTCGACAAGTACCAGCCGGAAAGTCCGCTCTCTAACCTCATGGCGGATATCCTCTTGTGGGGAGGCAAACCGTTTGGAGAGAAACCCGACTTCGCCGTATATAATATAGGTGGAATAAGGGCAGCCTTCGCTAAGGGAGACGTTACTTACGGCGACGTGCTCGATGTGGCACCGTTTGAAAACAAAATCTGCTTCTGTTCGCTGTCGGGCGAAAAGGTTATGGAACTGTTCGGTCAGATGGCAGGCTTCGGCGGACAGGGCGTCAGTCATGGTGTTGAGGCTGTGGCGGATAGAAACGGGAAAATCATCAGTCTAAAGATTAACGGAAAAGATGTTGACCCGAAGCGTGAGTATCGTATTGCCACTCTCGACTATGTGGCAGAGGGCAACGACAAGATGGTGGCGTTCAAGAGCAAGACAAAGGTGAACAGTCCGCAGGGCAAGGAAAACAACGTGCGCTTTATCATCATCAACTATTTCAAGGAAGCTGCCGCGCAAGGCAAAGAGGTTGATGCCAAGGTAGAAGGCAGATTCGTAATAAACAAGTAAAACTAATAACAGCAGAATATGAAACGTATAGTAATAATGTCGTTACTCGTTCTGTCGCTCGCCATCAGTGCAGCGGCTGGCGGAAATAAACAGTTGCTCATACTGCATACCAACGATACCCACAGCTGCATTATGCCGCTGAAAGCGACTCTTGCGGATACTGTAAAGGCGGGCAGGGGGGGATACCTTCGCCGGCTGGAAATGGTGAAAAGCGAGAGAGAGAAGAATCCCGACTTGCTGCTCTTCGACAGTGGCGACTTCTCGCAAGGCTCTCCTTATTATACTATGTTCCGGGGAGATGTGGAGGTTGGACTCATGAACATGATGCACTATGATGCTGCAACTATCGGCAACCACGAGTTTGACTTCGGCTTGGAGAATATGGCGCGACTCTTCCGTATGGCAAAATTCCCTATCGTCTGTGCCAATTACGACTTCACCGGCACTTGCGTGGAGGGACTTGTAAAACCGTATGTCGTGATAAAGCGGAATGGAATGAAAATCGGAGTCTTCGGACTTGCTCCGGAGATGAAGGGACTTGTATCCGACAAGAACTGTGTAGGCGTGAAATTCCTCGACCCTGTGGCTAAAGCCCAGGAAATGGCAGATATCCTGAAGAACAAACAGAAATGCGACCTTGTTGTCTGTATTTCCCATCTTGGATGGGGGACAAGTGGCGTTAACGACCAGGTGATGATGTCGAAGACACGAAATATCGACATCGTATTGGGCGGACATTCGCATACTTTTTTCAAGACTCTCAGGTATGTTAAAAACCTTGACGGCATTAGCGTGCCTAACGACCAGAACGGAAAAAGCGGAATATTTGTAGGTAGACTGCTTGTGGATATGAAGAAGAAATAAAGGATAAAAAAAGGGGTTCCGGTATTTTGAGTGATAATATATATTATTACTCCATATTCCGGAAGAGCCTAAAAAAAGAAGCGGCTTCCCGAAAGAAGTCGCTTCATAGTTTCTAAAACTTAATAATATATGAGATTTTATTCTCCTATTTAGTCCTGCAAGTAATTACTCGCCCAGGCTGATAGCCTCAGAAGGACATACAGAAGCACATGTGCCGCACTCTGTGCAAGCATCTGGATCGATTGAATACTTCTCACCCTCTGAAATTGCGCCTGAAGGACACTCGTCAATACATGTACCGCATGCGATACAGTTGTCACCAATTACGTAAGCCATAATGTTTTTATATTAAATTGTTAATAAAGTTCCTGTACTAATTTTTGTACTTTGCAAAGGTAGTGTTTTTATTTTAAATACCTAATATTTGGTATGTTAATTTTTAAAAATTATCTATTTTGCCATCTTATGGTGGCATTTTTGCCGTTTTAAATACTCTTTTTGAGTATTATGCTTGTCTTTCATACTAATATATATTAGGTATTGCTGGTTAAAAACATTAATCTTGTTGCATAAGATTCGTAGGTACTTTCATAAATCCTTTCTGTCTGTATGGTTGGAAATAGTAGTAGGTGCGGTGTCTCACCGCACAATGAGGAAGCATATAACGCATTTTCCAAACTATAAATAGTAATAATGTTCTTGCTACCGTGCGGTGAGACACCGCACCTACTACATTGAATATCTTTTATTGTTGATCAGAACTATCATTTTCAAGCGTACAATAAAAATGAAGAACCGCATTAAATTCTTTATTTCAAACTTGGAAATATTCATTTCAAACTTAGAAATATTCATTTCAAACTTGGAAATATTTATTTCAAACTTGGAAATATTTATTTCAAACTTGGAAATAACTTATTTAGTATTTGATCTTGTGATTTTTTATCCCCTCTCTACTGAAAATGGGAGTGTCGTTGGGATGATTGTAAATTAGGGACTTCAGTGTAATATAAGAAACAATCTTCGCTTTGATACAATAAGTAAGACTTTAATGCGTTATATATAAGATAAAACAGACAGAAGAATGAAAAGAACTCTCGCTTTTTTTACCGCTTTGCTTACTGCCGCTACTCTTTGGGCGCAGGATACACAAGTGCAGAACCGTCCGTATACTGACTTGCGCCCGTTCCACTTCGGAGTGATGGTCGGTACTCACTGGCAGGATTTGGAGTTTCAGAACCTCGGTCCGCAAACGGTACAGGGCGTTGAGGGAACAAAGACGATTACCGTAGACCAGGACCGCTGGGATATGGGCTTTACCGTTGGCGTGCTCGGCGAGGCTCGCCTCGGCACTCATTTCGCTTTCCGTCTTGCTCCGGCAATGTATTTCGGAACGCGTCATCTTACTTTCATGAATCTTACCGACAAGGACGGGAATGGCGATTACGTGAAGCAGGGACAGGACTTGAAGTCGGTTTACATTTCTACTGCCATGGATCTCATATTCAGTGCGCCGCGCTACAACAATCACCGACCTTATCTGATGGTTGGTTTCAATCCGATGCTTAATCTTGCCGGTGGCGACAGTGATTATGTGAAGCTGAAGAAATACGATGCCTTTTTAGAGTTTGGATTAGGCTGTGATTTCTATCTGCCATTCTTCAAGTTGCGTCCGGAGCTGAAATTCTGCTACAGTCTAACAAATAGTCTCGATAAGAGTCATAAAGACCGCTTCTTGCCAAACTCCCCGGAGAGCTATATGTATGCCAATGCTGCCAAGGAGGCACGCAGCAAGATTATCGCCCTCACGTTCTACTTTGAATAAAAATTGAAAAACAAGTAAGATTGAAAAATTGAAAAATTGAAAGATTGAAAGATTGAAAAACGGGTACGGATTGAAAAATTGAAAAACGGGGACGGATTGAAAGATTGAAAAACGAAAAGAAAAATTGTAGACTTGAAAAGGTTAGCGATTGAAGAATTAAAATAAAAAAGACAGGCTCTGTGAATCTCTCCATAAAGCCTGTCTTTTTATTTTTTCAATCTTTCTTGTTTTTCAATTTTTCTTGTTTTTCAATTTTTTATTTTTTCAATTTTTCAATCTTTCTTATTTTTTCAATCTTTCTTGTTTTTCAATTTTTTATTTTTTCAATTTTTCAATCCGTCCCCGTTTTTCAATTTTTCAATCTTTCAATTTTTAAATTTTACTTCACTTGTATTACAAGATATTTACTTGTACTCCAGAACAGTTGAGGGTTAGTAATCCTCAACACATACTGGTCTTTAGCATCAGTAGCCAAGGTATAGCTGCTCGACGGGTGCATGGTGAGAATCTTTGCAGACTTGGAGTAGAGCTTAATTTCCTTGTCGATGCGGATGTCAATCTTCGTGAAATAGTTCTTGTTGAAATTGCCCTGAAGCACTTTACCTTTCACAAGAACATTCTGCTTCTTCAGTTCCTTCTTCGTTCCGAAAGCAAACCATGCTGTGTTGAGCTGCTTGTCTTGAGTGTCGATAGTCTGCGTCTTCTGCTCGCTTTCCGTCTTCAGGTCGGAAACGTTAGTATTCAGAGTATTTATCGTAGCGTCAAGCTCAGCGATATGAATATCCTTAGCCTCCAGTTCGGCGCGTAGCTGCTTGAGCTGCTCGTCCTTCTCCTCCATCTGCTTGATGAGATTTTCCACGGTGCGTTTAAGTTCAGAACTCTTGAAAGAGCTTTCGCGCATCTGCTGCTGCAGCTTAGAGATGAGCTGCTTGTTCTCTGTCATGCGTTGCTGTATGAACTGGATGTTCTCCCTAATCTGCTGTTGCTTGTTCTGTCCCTCGCCTTCTTTTGCAAGAGTCACGCGGTCTTCAGCCTTGTTTATGGCGCGGAATCCCTCTTCCACATCATTCAGGATACCCATCATATCGTTTATCTCGTTGTCTCGCTGCTCGATAATCTTTTGCAGAGAGTCGTTCTGCATAACGTTTGCCTGTGGCTGATCCGCCTTCTCGTTCTTGCAGGCAACTATCGCTGCCATGCAAAATGCTGCTAACAGAATTTTTCTCATAGTCATATAATATATATAATGTTATGTTTCCGTTTGTCCGGGATATTTCCGGTACATTATCTTCTATTTGTCAGACTGGAATCCTTATTCTTCCGGTTCCTCGTCGTCTGCTATAATGAATTTCTTCTTTTTTCTCTTTTTGTATCCTCCTTCTTCTTCCTTGTCGTTCTTGTCATATTTCTTTGATTCCTTAACCTTTTTCTCGTCAGCTCCAGCCACTACGATTACGAACTCCCCCTTTGGCGGAATCTCCTCGAAGTGGGCAAGTACCTCGGCAAGTGTGCCCCTTACGCTCTCCTCGTGTATCTTGGATATCTCGCGACAAGCACTTGCCTGGCGCTCCGGACCGAAATATTCTATAAACTGAGCGAGCGTCTTGACCACACGGTAAGGCGACTCGTAGAATATCATGGTGCGCGTTTCGTCTTTCAGACTTTCGAGCTTCGTGGCGCGTCCCTTCTTCTGCGGCAAGAACCCCTCAAAGCAGAAGCGGTCGCAGGGCAGTCCCGAAGATACCAGCGCCGGAACGAAAGCTGTTGCGCCGGGCAGACACTGTACTGTTATGCCGGCTGCGGCAGCCTCACGGGCAAGAAAAAAGCCCGGGTCGCTGATGCCCGGAGTGCCGGCATCGCTGATGAGGGCGATTGTCTGTCCGCCCTTCAGGCGTTCCACGATACCGGCGGTAGTGCCGTGCTCGTTGAACTTGTGATGCGCCATGAGCTGGTTCCTTATCTCGAAATGACTCAGCAGATGGCTCGACGTGCGAGTGTCTTCTGCCAATACCAAATCAGCTTCCTTCAGGATGCGGATTGCCCGTAGCGTCATATCCTCCATATTGCCGACAGGGGTCGGCACAATATATAATGTTCCCATATGTAACCGCAAATATAAGGATATTAATCAGCTGTAGCAAAAAATATGTGTGTTTCTTTGCAATTTTTAAAACGTCTTTGTAATTTTGCGCTCAAATGAACAATAATTTAGTAGGGGAAGCACACCGCCCCGGAAGAATTGAAGTGGTGTGCGGCTCTATGTTTTCCGGAAAAACGGAAGAGCTGATAAGGCGCATGAAGCGCGCAAAGTTTGCTAAGCAGAAGGTGGAAATATTCAAGCCTTCTCTTGATACAAGATATTCGGATGTTGATGTGGTCAGTCACGACCAGCATTCCATTCCGAGTACTCCGGTTGACAATTCCTCGACAATAGCCCTCTTGTCGTCGGATATTGACGTGGTAGGCATCGACGAGGCACAATTCCTCGACGACGGACTCGTTGATGTATGCAATGACCTTGCCAATAGGGGGGTGCGCGTTATCGTTGCCGGACTCGACATGGATTTCAAGGGAAAGCCATTTGGTCCGATTCCGGCACTTTGTGCCATTGCCGACGAGGTGACCAAGGTGCATGCCATCTGCGTAAAGTGCGGGGCGTTGGCTTATGTCAGCCATAGACTCGTGGCTAATGACAAAAGGGTGTTGCTTGGCGAACAGGCTGAATATGAGCCGCTTTGCCGCGAATGTTACCAGAAGGCTCTGCAGAATGAGAAATAACAACAAATGACTTGCGCTTATGTTTGAAAAGGAAATTACGTTCGATAGGTTTATACGCATGATGGGAGTGGTGCTGATAACAGTCGGTGTGCTTTACATGCTGAATTATCTCAGTGGTGTATTGCTGCCCTTCTTCGTGGCATGGCTGCTCGCATATCTGCTTTATCCTATAGTGAAGTTCGTGCAATATAAGTTGCATGTACCCACAAGGGCACTCTCCATTATCGTAACACTCATCTTCGTGCTTGCAGTAGTTGGAGGAGTATTCTATCTCATCATACCGCCAATGCTCGAACAGTTTGAAAAACTTGCCGACGTGGCTTCGCAATATATCCGACAGGGGACTGACGGCGAGAGCTTTCAGGCTGTTGTGCAGCAATGGCTTCATCAGAACAAGGAGACCATAGAACAGATTTTCAAGCGTAAAGACGTTGCCGATGCCATCAAGGCTGCCATGCCTAAGCTGTTTAGCGTCTTGGGGCAGACGGCAAGCATCGTAATAAGCATCGTGGCATCGCTTATCACCTTATTATATATGTTCTTCATTCTTCTCGACTATGAGTATCTGTCGACAAGGTGGATAAAAATCTTCCCGAAGAGCGTGCGCCCGTTTTGGCAGTCGCTGATGCACGATGTGGAGAAAGAACTTAACAACTATATCAGAGGACAGTCGCTCGTGGCACTTATCATGGGCATTCTCTTTTGCATAGGATTCACGATTATCGATTTCCCGATGGCTATAGGTCTCGGCATACTTATCGGTATAATGGATCTGGTGCCTTACTTGCATACGTTTGCACTCATTCCTACTGCCTTCCTGGCATTGCTCAAGGCTGCCGATACAGGACAGAATTTCTGGATTATCTTTGCCTCGGCATTTGCGGTATTCTGTGTTGTTCAGATTATAATAGATATGGTAGTAACCCCTAAAGTGATGGGTAAGGCTATGGGACTTAACCCGGCAATTCTCCTTCTCGCCCTGTCGGTATGGGGAACATTGCTTGGCTTTATCGGACTAATCGTTGCTTTGCCTCTAACCACGATTCTCATCGCCTATTATCAGCGCTATGTTACTAAAGACAAGGAAAAGCAGATTCCTGTTGATTCTGAAAGCAAAGAGTAGTGCGGAATTGTTGTTTTATGCTTGTTTTCTTTAGGCTGAAGAAGAAAAAATGCCTCAAAATCAAAGAAAATTGCATAATAATTTGGTGGAATGAAGAAAAAGTTATACCTTTGCACTCGCTTTTAGGAAATAAGATTTGGAGATCCGCTAGCTCAGTTGGTAGAGCACAACACTTTTAATGTTGGGGTCTTGGGTTCGAACCCCAAGCGGATCACTGGAAGGGATACTCGTTGAGTATTCCTTTTTTGTTGATAGCCAGAGAGTTAAGGGCTATCGTGGATAAGGGAAGGAGTGGAATTGGGAGAGAAAAGAAACTGAAAAATGGGATATTTTGAGGTTTTTCGAGATTTTTGAAGATTTTAATTCTACCGCTTTTATACTGAACATTCTACCGCTTTTTATTCTTTTCGTCAGTGCTCCGGAAACGGAACTTATTGTGTAATTTTTTAATTTTAGAGGAGAGAGAAAAGTATGATTAAGTATCCTTTGGTGAGAGTGGTGTTTGACCGTAAAAAGACGGCGACTAAAACGAAAGCAGCTCTGGTACAAGTGGAGGTGCAGATGAATGGCAGGAAGAAGTATCTGTCTACCGGAGTGAAGGTGTATAAGGATCAGTGGTCGCTGGCGCATGGCGGCGTGGTGAACTCGATGGAGGCAGTGGAGCTGAATGCGAGGGTGACTGCCGTGAAGAAACAGGTGGACGGATATATTGCCGAGAGACAGACGAAGGGGGAAGTGTTTGACTTTGACCTCTTCGGGGAATGGATGAGGAGAAAGGAGGGAAAGGAAAAGAAGGTTTCGTTTATTGATTGGGTGGAAGAGAGAATTGAGACTCGGAAGGATATCAGGGAGACGACTCGGAAGACGCAGAGGAAGCTGGTGCCGGTGTTGAGGGAGTTCGGGTGTATCTCCGGGTTCGGGGATTTGACACGGGTGAATATCGTGAGGTTTGATGATTTCCTGAAGAGTAAGGGGAATAGGCAGACGACGGTATACAGTTATCATAAGTTCTTGAAGCATTATGCGGCGGATGCGGTGATGCTGGGACTGGCGAGGAGAAATCCTTATTTCGGATTGAAACTGGATAAGGGGAAGAGCGAGGGAGAGAGGTTTCTTACTGATTCGGAGCTTCGGAGAATCGAGAAGGCTGTGATGCCGACGGAGAGCATAGGGAAGGTGAGGGACTTGTTCTTGATGCAGTGTTATACTGGGTTGGCTTATTCGGATTTGATGGAGTTTGACTGGCGGCGCGTGGATGAGGAACGCGGGCGAATGATATTGAGAGGAAGGAGACGTAAGACGGGCATGGAGTTTATGGTGGTGCTGACGGAGAAGGCGCTGGAGATACTGGAGCGGTATGGCTATGCGTTGCCGAAGATAAGTAATGCTCAGTATAACCTAAGGTTGAAGGTGGTGGCGGATGCTGCCGGAATTGACAAGCCGATTGCGTCGCACTGGGGGAGAAGGACGTGTGGCATGTATCTGCTGAACCATGGTGTGAGAATGGAGGTTGTATCGAAGGTGCTGGGACATTCTTCTATCCGGACGACGGAACAGGTGTATGCGAAGATTCTTCCAAATACGGTGATTGATGCGTTTGAGGGGATTGAATAAAATTTTACGCAAAGAAAAGTTGAAGAATAACACTTTTATTATTTATTTACACAGTCTGCCCCGGGGAAGAGTCTTCCGGGGCTTTTTCTATCTCTTGCAAAACCTCTCCGCTTCCCACGTCCTTCTCTTCACGAGTCCCGGCAGTTTCTTCCCTCCGCCATAAACCCACTTCATAAACTCCGCCTTTATCTCCTTTTCAGAAGCGTGAGCCTTGATTTTCTTGCGCAGCGTTGAGCCGTTGAAGTTCCCCATGCCGAGGTTAAAACAGAAGTCCACGCAGGCATCGAACTTGAATTGGTTGTCTATGCCTTCCGTACCGCTAAGGTAGCGTTCTATCGGGGCAAGGTCTTGCTTTAGCAGTTCCGTAGCTGCATCCTTGGTTATCTTCATATCTTTCCTTACATCAGCTCCGTAGTGTCCGTAGCCGATAGTAAGATATTTTTCCGAGGGTATGGCTTTGTAGGCTTTCGCTTTAAATCCCTCAAATTCCTTTATTTTCTCTATTAGAGTATTGCTTGATTTCATTTTTTTTGTTTTATTTGTTATACAATAAAAGCGGCACTCCGACTTGTGGAATACCGCTTAAAGTGGACTTACGTCCTATTGTTTAAAAATTGCTATGATATAGCCTACTCTAATTGTTCAGGATTATTTTCAGAAGAGAGTCGTCGAAATTTAAATTCAGAGTTGTGTTTATTAAGAGATTCCAACTGCTCTTTTGCCATTTTATGCAGAGCTGCAAATCTGTCGCATTGTGTAACACCCATTTTTACCATTTCAGAATTAAAAGACTCCATATTAGATAATACTATCAACTGATTAATGGATGCAGTATCTCGCATATTTAATTTCTTAGCCAGCTCAGGATTGGCTTGTTCCCATTCTTATTCCCCTGAATTCGGGGGAATTAAAATTAGGATTATTTAGTTTTTCCCATGTTCCTAAAAATCTATAGTAGATTTAGTACTTAACCATTTTTCGATTAATTTTCTTTGTCTTTACCATATCATATAAATTTTAAAACATTGCAAAGATAATGTTTTATATTGATATAGCAAAATAAGCGGTATTCCAACATGTCAAAGAACGCTGTTTTCTTTTTACTTGTTTTTACTTGTCTGTTTTTTCTTCCATCGCATCCTCCAGCGCTTCGCCCACGTCCTCGTTCTTCTTCTTGATGAGCGAGATAATGAAGCGTTTGACGCTGAATTTGTTGCTTATTCCGTGTAGGGCGCACACGTGTCCCACGATGCTGTCTATCTCCCAAATGCAACCGAATCCCAAGCCCACGGCTGCCGTTGTCGTGTGGTCTGTCCACCCGAGAGGCTCGAAGATTGCCATGCCGAGGAGTGCTCCGACAAGCAAGTACGTCAGATAATCCACCGCCTTGTTGCAGGTTCTGCGCCCTGCTCTCGAAAAGCGGAAGTGCTCGTGTTTCTTGATGCTTTCGCTGACACCGAACCAAAAGTCGGCACATATCAGCACCACGATAAAGACAAGCATCCACCTTAAATCATAGAGGGCTGTCAAGGCTTCACCGCCCATAGTGGTAATGATGGCAGCCTTACCCGAGGATGTTGCTATACTGTTCTTTACCATTCCCCACCTCCTTTCACCAAATACCTAACCGCCGTTCCCAAAGCCACCGCGATACAACCTCTTACCAAATCCCCCTTCTCGAACTTTCCGTCCCCGTAGTGGCATCTGTCGTTGTCCTCGTGTACTATCATCGCCAAGAGGGCATATCCGCCCCCGAAAAGCACGGCGATGCAGAAATACACCGCCATGCCCAGTATGTTACGTTTCGTCGTCTTATTCATGATTAAGCCATATTAATTTCCTAATTCCTAATTACCAAAGCAAGGTAGGGTATCGCCAGTCCAAATAGCTCCGCATTACTCCACCTTCCCTTTTCGTCAAGTGGATAAAGCAGGGCATAGATGATAGCGAGCATCACGGGAATACCCGGATTGACCGCCAGTCCCCACATTACGCAGAACACCGCAGCCATGATTGCCGCCCATTTGTGCACCTTGCTGTCCTCGTCCTTGTAGTGAGGTGCAGCAGCCACGAAGAGCAGTGCCGCAGGAGCGAGGAAGCCGAGGAACTGAAAATTCTCTGGTGCTCGCTCTATCATCCACGGCATCAGAAAGGCTGCCGACAAGCCGATGCTAAGGCTGAACTGCCATGCATCGCCCTTGTAGGCATATTCGCTGATTACCTCCTGTCTGCCGTATCTTCCCCACATTCCGCAGATGTAGCATGCAAGGATGATTAGCGATAGTATTGCCATTCCTTTCATGATTTTACACCTCCATCTTTAGCTGTTCGGGATAGCCTGCCGTAACGTCATAAGCGAGCACCTTGTCTATGTCCGTCATGTCGCTGACTTCCGCCTTATGACTTGCCGTAACGTTAAAGCATTGAAGAGCGTACATTTCGAGAGCTGACAATAGCTGAATAGTCTTGTCGCAGTCCACTTCTATCTTCATCTCTCCGAGCCACAGCGTTGTTGTCTTGTTTCCTGCTGCCTTGGCAATTGTCGTTGAGTTCATCAGTCCGACACGTGTCGCCTTGTCGAGCCATACGACAGAGCCGTTGAGGGAAAAACCGTTGACTTTATCACTTGTGTCGTATTCCGAGATAGCGGCAAGTTTTTCTCGTTTTGCCTGTCTAAGACGGATAGCAGCGATCTTAGTTTTGTACTCCCCGTATGCCTTACGTGCATCCTCTTCAGATGTAACGTCGCTTGAATACGAGCACTCTACACACTCGTAAGACTGCTTGTCTTCGCTCTGCTTAGCATCAAAACGAAGTATTACAGTTTTGCCGAACTCCTCCTTCTCCTTGTAGTCGTCAACAGGAATGAACGTGCTGACGAACGAAATTTTCTTATCCATATTACTTTCTTTTAAATTGTTTAATTTTTCTCATATTAATACAATATACATCACTCTTGTGTGAGATAGCCCTCCATGCTGTACGCCTTATAGCATAACTATTACGATTGATGAGATGTCCGAACAGTGAGTTAACCCTCTTTACGTAATATTCAGTATGTTCCCAATCAAGATCACTTTGAATGTTCCATTTGTTTATTACATCAAAGAGGTGCTTAACCGTTCCATTCCCTACGTATATTCTCCCGGGCTTAATTACGGCTCCTGTCATCATTACGCCCTTGCTCGCTTCTTGGATATAGACCTTATCGGGATGTAATGTTAGTTTCAGGTTATCCCTTAGATATATCCTTGCATCGTGATACGTATCAAGCAACAATCTCTTGTCGTTGCCTATCATTACGAAGTCGTCAACATATCTGCCGTAGCCATACCCGATACGTTCCATTATCCACTTGTCAAACGAAGACATTAATAGATTGGCAAGCATCTGACTGGGAAGGTTGCCTATCGGCATACCTTTGCCGTCGGAAGTGAATAGAGATTTACTCTTCGGGAGTCTGTTCCATAGACTTAAATCTCCAACCCTCACGCAATTCTTCTCGGGCGAATTGAGAATGACCTTATGCCATAACCACAGCCACCATTCTATATCGTTGTTAGAGTAACGGCTTCTTATTGTTCTCTCCAGTATGGAATACAGAAGACTGCGGTCTATACTCATGAAGAAACTCCTCAAATCCCCTTTGACGATCCATGTCTCTTTCGTGTAGTTATCGCTTATCATCTCTATCTTCTGTCGTATATCATTGATACCGTAGTCCGTTCCCTTGCCCTTACGGCAAGCATAGGCACAATCGGGCATTTCAGATTCCAGCAGAGGAAGGAATTTTAGCGCGAGGATATGATGAACCACCCTATCACGGAATTGAGAACAGAATACCTCTCTCAACTTCGGTCGGGTAACGATAAACGTTCTACTCTCGCCTATCTCGTAGGTCATGTCGTTGAGTTCTTTATATAACTGGAGGTTATTCAGGAGATAATTTTGAGAATACTCAAGACATCCCTCCGTTCCCCTCTTTCTCCTACAGCAGTCTCTGTATCCTGCATCTACCTCTTCAATTGTGATATATTCTTTCATTATATAAGCATACTCTAAGACCATAGCCATTAAGGGATAGGCGAAGAACGGAATTGCCGTGTTGCCGTTGGTCTTGTTGTTGTTCGACGTCGTCGAACCACCACAATACCAAGCGTTGTTGGCGTTGTTCTGGGTTCTCAGTATCACTGTCTTGGTCTTAGCTTCTCCATCTCTCGATGGCTGAAAGCGGATACTCCTTGTCGCTCCATGGCGACGACTCTCTCGTGTTGCCATAACTTCACGACTCTCGTCTCTTGCGATTCCTCTCTGCTTTCAGCCAGCCCGCTCCCGTCTTCATCGCCTTATCCAATTGATAGGATAGATTCGTTGCTTCCTTGACGCTGATATACTGCGTCTCGGCAAAGAGGGTGATACGGCTTCTGACTTCCGACAGAAGGAGAAGAAGTTCACGCATATTTCGTTCTCTGTCAGTAAAATCGCTATTGATGCGCCTTACCAAATCAAGAGCTGCACAAGCCTTATCGATAGCCACGCCATACTGCCCATAGCGGATGAGTTTGTTGACGTTACGGCTATAATTCAGCAGCAGCTTGCAAAGCGCGTGGATTTCCTTATATATCTCAAGGGTCTCAGAGTATGCCATTTTTTATTGATTAATTACTCATGTTAACTAACTCTATTACGCTACCACATTGCTGCTCGCATCCTCGCTGCCCGAAGAGAGAAGGAGAGATGGAGAGGTGGAGAGACAAGCGAAGAACGGAA
>DBKQ01000002.1:0-8593 GCA_002298545.1 Prevotella sp. UBA746 | reverse complement strand
TCTGGGTTGATGTCCACCAATTCGTCAGGAACGGCGATTTACCGCTGCCCATATCCGGATATTTCATTACTAAGCCTTCCATAATCATATCAATGTTGGCAATGAAGATTTTTCTCTGATATAAAGTTGGCAGGTAGCCTTTATAGGTTTTGCCGTTGCTTTCCACTTCAAAATTGTAGCACCAATCGCAAGCTGGGGTTTCGATACTTCTCTCATCACCCTCGGCAATGATGGTCTGCGTAGCAAGTAAACCGTTATAAGCGAATCTTTCCCAGTTTGAATAGTTCTTATTGCTTCCATCAAGAGGGATATTCTTGAACTCAACATTCTGACTTGCCCACTGCTTAGATGCCGAAACCTTGGCGAAGTCGCTCATCTTATCGATACTTATCAGTAAATCTCCACTGTATTTCTGAGTTTCCATAGTAGCGATGCGGATAAATACAAGATGGTCAGGACTCTTGCCGCTCGCATCCCATTCGTCGTAAGTATATTGCTTATCTTCATCGTCAATCAACCAGATACCACTCTCGTAGGTATGGAACGACAGGTTAATGCGATAGGAACTTGCTGCCGCCGTTCTTGTAACGGAATATCTATCCATTGCCTCCCACATACCTTCAATCTTGTCAACATTGATTGTGTATGACGTTCCGATTTTGAATCTTAATTCCACCTTGCCGTTGCTGTCGGTAGTATAGTCAGTTGTTTCTCCGCCTACGGTAACATGTACCGTAAAGCCTTCCCATGCCGAATACACATCATCGTCGCCAGCTTTGTTGACCTTAATTATGAGTGTTTCATAGACTTCCGCCTCGTCAACATATTTAACATCAATAATTCTACTTCCCACGGCTGCAATATGCTCTATCGGGTCGGGAGTGGCACATCCTTCAATATACGGCAGAACTACCCTGTAAGTTGCACCCTTCTCGATAGAAAAAGAGGTCTGTCCGTTGCTGTCGGTGGTATATTGGTGAGGGTTACTGCCGTTGTTGATATATACATTCAATACAAGTCCTTCAACGCCCTTGCCTTCCACGTTGGTAATACAGTTAACTGTAATGTGCTCGTCGCTGTCAGTAAGGTTGATACTCTGTTCCTCTCCTGTGCGTCGGATTACTGTCAAGACATTACCGTTAAGTCTTGCATCCACCTTCTCCGCTCCTTCGGTAGCGGTGTTGCAGTTAGCCGTTGCGTTCTCCGCCTTGGTCTTGGCGAGAGTGGCTTCACTTGCAGCATCGGTAGCCTTTTGGGTTGCAGCATCACAATCCGCCTTGGTCTTGGCAAGAGTGGCTTCACGCTGCTTTTCAGCATCGACTCTTGACTGCTCAGCAGAAACACGACTGCTCTCTGCTTTCACTCTCGATACTTCCGCTTCCTGTCTGTCCGTTTCGCTGGACTGACGGGATAACTCATCAGTATTGCGTTTGGCTTCAGCTTGTGCTCGAAGCTGCTCTGCTTCCGCCCTCGACTGCTCAGCATCGACTCTTGACTGCTCAGCAGAAACACGACTGTTCTCGGCTTCAACACGTGAGGATTCCGCCTTTACTCTTTCATTCTCCACTGGAACGATAGCCTCGCATACTTCTGTGGCTTTCTTCGCTTTGGCGGTAGCGTCATTTGCGTTGGTAACGGCAGCATTTACCGTGCCGGTAGCGGCAACGGCTTTAGATGTAGCGGAATCGGCTTTCTCTGTTGCCACGTCAGCCCTCTCGGCAGCGGTATTCGCTCTCTCCGTTGCCTTAACAGCGTCGTTAGCACCGCTATAAGCCGCCTGTCCGTCTACGAGCACTCCCCACCATTCATCTTCACCGTTCGGCTCGTGGTTGAGGTTGTTCTCCTGTTTGCTCCAGTAGGTAGTGTTCTTGTAAGTCGCTACGTGCATCCTGCCGTAGGTAACTTCGGGGGAATATGCGCCCTTGGGAGCAAATCCCACACGTCCCAAATTGATTGTTTTCTTTTCCATATACGTATATAAGTTTAATTAAACATTCATTGTCAGTTCCCCATCGTCAGATAGGGAAAATCTGTTCTCATCACCGCCCTGAATACTCACTTGCAGCGTCATATCAGCTTCGTCAACATCAAAGGTGGGATAATCCACCGTTCCCTTGCTGTAATATTCCGTGCGCACATATTCGCCTGTGGCTTCGTCCCACTTCATCCAGTAGCCGTCCTCGCCTATGATGTTCGGGTGGTCGGCTTGGTTCTTGGCTCGCTCGGTCTGCCGCTTACATTCTTCGTTCTGTTCCTCCCTTTCAAGCTCGGCTTTCTTTCTTGTTTCCTCGGCTTCGGCACGCTGTTTTTCTGCCTCAGATACGGAGTCCACATAGTCGGATGTAGGCTTTCGCAGCCACGTATAATAGTCTTCGAGCGTTCCCTCGTTACCGTCGAGCAGCCAAAGGTCATAGGCACTCATGCCGGGCAAGCCGACAAGTACGTTGCTCTGCAAGCTAACCATGAAGTCCTCGAAGTCCGTGTCGTCGTCACTTTCCTCGCAGGAATGAGCCACGAGCGTAAAGGCTTGGTCTGCACAGATAGTTTTCTCGGGAGAGCCTTCTGTTGCATCGTTGAGCACTAAGGCTCTTGCACCTGTACTTTTCTGCATTGATGCGGAATATACAAAGCTAACCACGCACCCCGAAACGCTGAAATTAGTTATCTCTTGCTTTTGGTAAGCGGAACGGACAAAGAGCCGGAGCTGTCTGCCTTCAAGCGAAACCACCTCGCCGTTTGTCTTTACTTCCCACGACACCTGAATGTCGTTGCCGATTCTGATTTTTCGCATATTGATAGAGTTTTGATTGTTTAACTGTTGTTTTTGATGTGCATAGCATAATAGTTCGTTCCGTCCCACACGAGAAGTAACTCAACTATTCTGCCAGGTGGAATACTTATACCATCCACAGTACTTGTTCCTTGGTTGTAGAGCTGTGGCATGCCTTCAGTGTTGTAACTTCCGCTTGTCTGTCTGCCTTTTATCGTTATGGTGTGCTTCGATAACGGACTGCATATTGCCATTAGCCTGATGCTCCACGTGCTTGTATTCCCCAAAAACGTAGCGACACTACCCCTTGACGGCAAGTATGCAGATGTGTCTACACTCGGCAGAAAAAGCCACCTGTTGCCTTCGTTCTGTAAATCTAATAAACCATAGCTTGAAGTTGTCAATGCTATCTGCTTAAAGTCCGTGCCCTCTATCATTCCCCGCAAGATGCCGTGTCCCACACCCATAAAGGCATAGTTCTGTCCTTGCGGATTGCCGCTTGCCTCCAACCACGCAGCCACATTGTAACTACCCCACGGAGCATCAACGCCATTATACTTAACCTTTAGCTCAGCACCCATAAGGTAGTTACTATCAAAAATGACTCCGAGTTTACTGCTAAGATTGCCGCTTGCACCTTGTATCGTGATATTGCTTGACGCACCCTTTGTTGTACCCAGCCAGTTTTGTGGAATATCATAGGTGAGTCCTTGACTACCTATCGAGAAACCACCGAGGATAGTCCCGTCCGTCTGCTTCTCACCGCAAAACTTACCATTGCTAATCCACGAGTTGTCTGTTACCTGTATATTTTTGTAAGTTCCGCTTTCAGCCGTGATATTGGTGAACGTACCACCCTCCGCAGTCATGTCTGTTGATTTGATATTCTTGAACGTTCCACCATTACAAACTATATCGTTCGTTTCAAACACTCCGTCGGCATTTACCTTTGCGGTGGTTGCACCTTGGTTATTCCTTACCTCAAACGTGTCAGCCGTGGCGGTTATCTTTCTGTTCCGAATATCAATCCCCGTAGCAAGCAGCTCATCAACGCTCACGCCATCCTCCGTGTAGTCAGTCATGCGTCCGCCCTGTTCCAATTTCACACCGCCAATCCACACTTCACTGTTGGCAGCAAGGCGACAAGGGAGAATCTTGCGGACTGTGCCCTGTTCACGAGTGGAGAAACCGCTCTTCTGCGATGCAGGGGTGAGCATCGGCTTAGCGATATAAAAGTAACTGCCGTAGGTGCGGAAGTAGATGCGAGCCGAAGACAACGCAGAGCTTGCCTTAAAGGTGATAGAGTGTTCTGTGTAGGCAGTAGCGGATGCGGCAACTTCAACATAAAGAACACCGCTATCAGACTTCACCGACTGGTCCACTCCGTCCACGCATACCGTCATTCCGCTATTGTCTATCGTGTCGAGGGATATTCCCGATAGGTAGATGCGCATAACAGAAGGATTTTTCGCCTTAAAGGTGATAGTCCACCAAGAAGCGAAGAGGGATGCGCCCACGGCTTGCGAAATCTCGCAGTAGCTTGCACCCGAAGACTTGACGATATACTGTCCGCCCCATCCGTCAACGGCAGAGCCGATATGTTGGGTAGTACCCGTAACGTCCCAGTTTGCCGTATAGTTCGATGCAGCGTTGAACCCGGCATTATAGAAGTAGTTGCCGAAGAGCTGCTTGATGCAGTAGGCTATGCGGATGCGTTGCCAGTCGGATGTAAGGGTGTGAGGAAGAAAACCGTCCTCTTGCGTTCCCACCTGTCCGAAGTTGTCCGCCACACGCTCGCAGGCTTCGGGATAGAGGAAGCTCTTGATAGTTCCGCTACCCTTTGCCCAGAACGACAAAGTATAAACCTCGCCGCTGTCTGGAGCAAAGATATCGTTCATATAGAGCACGTCCACTTCGGATGAAGAAGTGTTCTTATAGTGCAGGGCTTGCAGCTTGCGGAAGCCTGTATCAAGCGCACCCTCCTGAATATCGCTGCCCGTTGCCCTCGCCCATTTCTCATCAGAAAGGACAGGCAGGAAGTTACCGCTAATGGCAGGGTCGCTCTCGTTCAAAGACCACGGGGAACAGACGCTACCCTCTTCGAGCTGTGCCCAGTTGAGAGTAATCAGTCCATCCTCCTGCGGCTTTGTGTCTTTGAATTTGCCCGTAGGGTGGAACGGATAAACCTGAAAATAATACTCTCCAGTGGATTCGACGGTAAAGCTGTCGTTGCCCTCCAGCGTTGCGGTAATGTCCGTAGTGCTGTCGATGTCGAGATACTTCTGAAACGTCCATGTCTTATTGAAAATAAACGCCCTCAACACACCACCGCCGTTCTTCAGCGCAGTGTTGATATGTCCGTTCACTGACAGAGAGTAGTATTTCCCTGCTTCAAGCGTAAACTTCCGATACCCTATTCCATAGATGCGAGAAGTATTGAAGAAATATGAGCGAGGGATAAGGTTGCGCCCACGGATAGACTGCTGGTCTACTTTCAGGGAGATTCCCTCGGCAGTCTGGCGGATTTCGCTGACACTTGTTTCAAGCTCTCCGATTTGGTTGCCGTTCTCATCAACCTTGGTAGACAGGTCGGCTACCGTTCCCTTGATGCCGTCAACGTCAGTCTGTAGCGTTGTAACACTGCCTTTTACCTGTGTAACACCCTCGAGGGCATCCTGCGCGTCCTTTCCTGCATCTTCGGCGGCAGTTCTTACCTCGTCCATCTCGCCCTCAATCTTCTTTACGGCATTAGTGGTATAGTCGTTGAGATTTGTTATCCTGCCGTTCGTTTCAGACAAATTGCTGTTGATGTCGGTAATGGCACCGCCGATGTCAGTACCTGTTGTTGTGGAAAAATCACCTATAAACTTATTCCCCTTAGGCGAAATCTGTGTCTTGACACAATTTGCCAAAGAGAAACTCTTGATACCTCCATACTGGATAATGGCAGGGGCAAGGTCGCCCACGGTCTGAATCTCGATAGCGTTCTGTCGCTCCGTGTCGGACACGTTACCCAAACAACACACGGCATCCCCGACAGACGGAGCATCACTGCCTGCTTCATAACCAGTTCCCGACAGAGTGTTGTTGAGAGTAATCCATCCGAACTTCTGTCCGTCATAGAGGATATTTCCCTCAGCATCCGTAATCTGCTCGTTCTCCGAAGACACGGCAGTAACCTTGCGCCAGTATCTTCTGTTGGAAACATTCTCATACACACCCTCCTTAATGCCGAACGACTGAGAGAAGGCAAGGTCGCCCACCTTCCACATATTCTCCGTTGCCGTAGAGCCGTTGTCGGCAAGAAAATAACACTTGTAGCCAGTAATAATTGAAGCCTGTCCCTGTAGAGCCGATGTCTTAATCTCCTCGACGTGCATCAGTGTACTGCCCGCAGGCGAGAAGATGAAGTTACCACCCACATACGACAGCTTTCTTATCTCCAATTCATGGAACACCGCCTTTCCCCATACTTCGAGGTCGGTAAGCGAGAGCTTAAACTTTCCGTCCTCGCGTCGCTTCATTCCATAGCCCGACTGAGCAGCATAGTCGTAGTCGGAGGAAGATAGTTCACGGAGAATGGCATCGCCGTTTTCTGAGATTCCATGAAGGCTGCCCAATTCTATTCCCTTCAGGAGAGAGACGATCTTTCTGAAAGTATTACTGCCGCCGAACGAGTTGTCGCCAGTCGAGGTAATGCCGCCTCCGAAAGTCATGTCTCCTAAGAAATTATAGTTGACGGTAGAAGAGTCATCCTGGTCTTTACGGAGAAAAGTATCATAGACAGGAGAATGTTTATCGAGCTGCATAGCCTCATCAGCCAATCCGGCATGAGCGGCATAAGCAGAAGACGAAGCATAGTCGGCAGTGGCGGCATTGCTCGCCTTGTCGGCATAGTCCGCCTTGGCGGCACGGTCGGCACTGGCAGCATGAGCAACTTCAGAGCCAGAGAGGTTTACAACTCCTGAGGCGGTAATCACGGATCCTCCGGAAGAGGCGGTCTTTTTAGGTTTGGAAAAGATTTTTACTTTAATCATAGTTTCTTTTTTTCTTGGAGAACTGGGAGTTCTGAGAGAACTGAGAGTAATCCCATTCCCTCCCTTGGGGAGGGTTAGGGTGGGTCGTTAGGGTGGGGCTAAAAGCATTCCTTCATTTCAAGTTCTGTACTGCCGTCCGTCAGGTTTCTGCTGAGGGCATAAGGATAGAAATCCTTGCCGAGAGCCTCATGTCGGAAACGGGAGAGGGGAGAAACCTTACAGCCAGGGTCGCATACGTTCTGTTTGAGAATGACGCGCGGCAAGTGATACTCCGTGTAATAAGAATCCACGTAAAACTGTTCAGGTTTTGCCCGATCATTGCGATAGTTGTCATATATAGAGAGAAGTCCGGAGCCGTCGGCAATATCGAGCGGAGTAGAAATACTCATGGCATTCTTCACACCTAAGGCGGCAGCCTCAGCAGAAGTAAGAGCCGAAGTAATCTTAAACTCGATATCATCTTTCTTGTTGACAAAAGCCTCGTCGGTATCGCTCATATACACAAGATCCTTGTTGCCGTCAGTATTCGTCAATCCGCTGTCGGAGCAAACGGTAACTTTAAAATCGGTGATTATTATGCTCGCCACCTTTCTGAGCACCGCCACCGAGTTCTCCGTCCATTTCGTATGACGGAACATAGTAGGGTGGCGGCGGGTAACGTTGTTCCATACCATATTATAAGGACCGAGGATAGAAAAGCGGACCTGTCCGCTCACCTTATCACTCTTCTTGATAGGAATGGCGATACCGTCGTCGTCGATACCCAGCTGATAAGAGTGGTTAAGCTGCATGTCGTATTTCGCTCCCACGAGATAATCACCTATCTTCGGGTTAAAACCTATAGAAAACGACTGCTGGTAGTATTCATCCTCGTCCTTGCAGTCGGCAAGTTCCTTGTAAGGCATCCACACGAAGTCCTCAGGATAACCCTTCCCCGTGTAGGGAACGCCGGTACCGAGGTCGTTGTCGGGAGTTTTCTCCACAACGCACTTATTACCGATAACAAGCATGCAGCAGAGCACGCCCACCTTGGATATCTGGTCGGAGCTATCGCCTACGGCACTGTAATTGAACTTCAAAAACTTTTCTCCCGTTTCGGTAAACGGACAGAAGCCGTAGCCCTCCACTTCCCCCTGAATAGGGTCGCTGTATGCAGCGTTCGGGTCGTATACCTCCCCGGAGCGTGGAGTGTCGGAGCGGAAAAACTTACGGGTATAGTATCTCTTGCCGTCGCCGTTCTTGCTGCTGTACACTGTTTTGTGCCACGGGTCAATCTTCCCCTCACTGTCGGGAGTAAGACCGCTACCGCCAGGGAACCCCGGGCCTCTCCATTCGTGATCATAAAGCAGACTGTACTTTGCCGTCATCGGCATGTGAGGGTTAAGAATCATCTTTCCGTCGATGCAGATATAATTAGTAACCGCATCATCAGAAGGCGAGAACACACCACCGGCAATGTTTCCCGTGTATTCAGCCAGCGGAGCGTTGTTCTTTATCATCGTTCCTATAGCGTCAAGAAATTCCTCGTCGGAAAGTTGCGACTCACGGCAGAAAGACCCGGTAGAGATAACAAGCTGTTCCTCCATACTGATACTGTTCACGAGCGAGTCGTCCTGCTTGGCATTCGTCTTCTCAATCTTGCCGAGAGAAAGCACCGCCGCTCCGATATTGTCGGAAAGATAGTTTGGCAAGAACTGCTGGTTGTGGCGGGTAAGAAAACGGGAGTAAATGTCGGAGCGCATGGAATAGAACTTCCAGTTGGTAGCCTTCATCACCTTAATGAACC
>DBKQ01000100.1:3860-4240 GCA_002298545.1 Prevotella sp. UBA746 | reverse complement strand
CTCCCATGTATGGCGGGCGATGGCTTTGGCGGTAGGGAAGCGGTAGGGCGGCAGCTCCATAACGAAGGGCACGTCTTCGCTCTTTACCAGCCATTTGCTGAACACGCGGCTCATCACCACTGCCACCAGGATGCCTATGGCATAGAGGGATATCATGATGCCGCTGCGGTATTTGAGGGCAAAGAAGGTACTCGTTATCATTACGTAGATAGGGAGTCGGGCGGAGCAGCTCATGAACGGGAGGATGAGCATGGTGATAAGTCGGCTGCGCCGGCTTTCTATCGTACGTGTTGCCATCACTGCCGGCACGTTGCATCCGAAGCCCATGATGAGCGGTATGAAGGATTTGCCGTGCAGTCCCATCTTGTGCATCAGCTTGT
>DBKQ01000100.1:0-3797 GCA_002298545.1 Prevotella sp. UBA746 | reverse complement strand
GGATGAGAATCTGTGGCAGGAATACTATTACGGCTCCCACGCCACCGATTATTCCGTCGGACACCATAGCCTTGAGCGGTCCTTCGGGCATGTTTCCGCTAACCCATTCGCTGAGCATCGCGATACCGCTTTCTATCCAGTCCATAGGATATTGTCCGATGGAGAATGTTGCCTGAAACATTACGTAGAGCAGGAGGAAGAAGAGCGGGAAGCCGAGGTATTTGTTGGTCAGCAGACTGTCTATGACGTGTGTCGTCTGGTAAGTGTCCGTCTTGTTGCCCACGGTGAATCCTGCCTCTTTCAGTGCTCCGTTGATAAATCCGTATTTGGCGTTCATGATAGCCGTTTCGCTGTCTTCCTTCACCTCCTCTTTTATCCTTACCGCCTCCTTGTCTCTCAGCTCTATAACCTCTTTGCCGTTTGGCAGCGTCTTCACGAAGTCCTCGGCATGGGTGTCCATTTCGAGGAGCTTGATGGCGAGATAGCGAGTGGAATATTTATATCTAATCTGTTCGTCGGCTTGCAAGAGGAGTTTCACTCTGTCGATTCCTTCCTCGATGTCCTTGCCGTGGTTGATATGGATATGGCGGTAGGTATTGTCTTCGCCTTCGTATATGTTGATGATGGTGCGGAAGAGGTCGTCTACTCCCTTGCCGGAGCGGAACACCGTAGGCACCATAGGTACGCCGAAGAGACGGCCCAGGGTCTTGTAGTCGAGTTTGTCGCCGTGTTCCTCAAACTCGTCAAACATGTTCAGTGCACAGACGATACGCTGGTTCATGTCTACGAGCTGGGTGGTAAGATACAGGTTTCGCTCGATGTTGCTCGAGTCGATAACGTTGATTATGATATCCGGGGTCTTGTCGATAATCTCCCGTCTGACGTATAGCTCTTCGGGACTGTAGCACGAGAGGGAGTAGGTGCCGGGGAGGTCGATAACGTTGAAGTCGTATCCCTCGAATGTGGCGTGTCCCTCCTTTGCATCTACGGTAACACCGGAGTAGTTGCCCACTCTCTCGTGTGCTCCGGAGATGAAATTGAAGAGAGAAGTCTTTCCGCAGTTCGGGTTTCCCACGAGCGCCACGTTTATTCTCCTGCGTTTCTTCAGGGCAGCATCATGCAGATTGTTGTCAGAGAGCATCTGCTTCTCGTCATCGTCGCTTGTATATATGGATTTCTGCTGCAGCGAGTCTGTGTCTTTCTCTGCCTCCTTGGCTTCTTCTTCCGACATTATCTCAATCATTGAAGCCTCGTTGTGGCGGAGCGACACCTCGTAGCCCATAATCTTGTATTTTACGGGGTCGCGGAGTGGGGCATTGAGCAACACGGTAACTTCCTGTCCTTTGATAAATCCCATCTCTACGATGCGTTTGCGGAAGCCTCCGTGTCCCAACACTTTCACGATAACACCCTTTTCTCCTGTCTTTAATTCAGATAACTTCATTGTTTGTAAAATAAAATCCTTTTTTTATTGTTGTCCTGACTGTATGTCATTTACAATGTTCTGACAAAGATAAAAAGATTTTTTTGAATAAATGCCTGTGGAACGAAAAATACTCATTTATTATTACTGTATTCCCGAAACTGCAAATATATACTTAACTTTAGTGATGATTTTATTTGAATTTTGATTGTATAAATCCCAGGATGATATAATGTATATTATCGGAAGATTATTTGCTTCCGATAATATACATTATATAATTCCTGTTCTATGAATTATGCATTCAAGGCTCTTAATTCTTGTTGAAGTATTCCTCGAGTTCTGTTCTTGTTTCCTCATGTGAGTTGTCGAGGTCTTTTACTATCTTGCCGTGTTCCATTACGACGATTCTTGTACTTATGTCGATGGTGTGCGACAGGTTATGACTGCTGACGACGATAGCGGCACCGGTGTTCCTGTTGTAATCCACGAGACACCTCTTCAACAGGTTCTGACTCGACGGGTCAAGGAAATTAAACGGTTCGTCGAGTATCACGAGCTTAGGGTTGTTAAGCAATGCTGATATTATACCAATCTTCTGCTTGTTGCCTGCCGACAGGCTTCTGATGAGCTTCTTCTGCCCGAGAATCTCACCGTTCATGAAGGCGGAAAAGACTTCGAGACGTTTGTTGAGCTCTTCTTTTCCGATGCCGCAGACTTTTGCTATGAACTCGAAATATTCCTCGGGGGTGAGGAAGTCTATTAGAAAGCTACTGTTGATATAGGCACCAACATATTTCTTCCATTCCTCGTCAACACGCACGTCGGTGGAGAATGAAGTGCCATTGCCGTCGTCGAAGGTCATTACTACTTCTCCTGCGTCCGCCTTGAGCAAGTCGAGGGCAAGACGGAATAGGGTGGTCTTCCCGGCTCCGTTGTTGCCTACGAGTCCGAGGATTGTTCCCTTGTCTATCTGCAGCTGATTGATGTCTACTGCAACTTTCTCGCCGAAAGTCTTCTTTAGATTATTGAACGAAAGCATATTTAAAATGGAAAAATTGAAAGATGGAAAAATGGAAAAAGATTGAAAAAATTGAAAGATTGAAAAAATTAAAGATTGAAAAATTGAAAGATTGAAAGATGGAAGGATTGAAAGATGGAAAGACTTAAAAACATAAAAAAGGTGCGCCTGTCAGGCAGACGCCTAAGAGACACACCTTCGTCTATGATATAAATCTTGGAATTATTCTAATCCTTTGCCGTGGCAATTCTTAAACTTCTTTCCACTTCCACAAGGACAGAGGTCATTGCGTCCTGGCAACTTGTCTTTTACGATAGGCTCCTTAGACTGTGCGCCCTCTCTTGTGTCCTGACTGGCAGCGGCTTTCTGAGCCTCGTCGTCGAGGTCAACCTTCTCTTCGTTATAGCGCTGACTGTGCTCCTCCGGGGCTGCCTCCTGTACTTCCTGCTGCTGCATTACTGGAATCTGTGCACGCATGAGGATGCTGACAATGCGGTTGTTCATCTGGTCAACCATATCGTCGAACAGTTTTACACTCTCGAGCTTGAAGATTACCAATGGGTCTTTCTGCTCATAAGAAGCGTTCTGCACACTGTGCTTCAGTTCGTCGAGAGCTCTCAGGTTCTCCTTCCAGCAGTCGTCGATGATATGCAGAAGGATAGTCTTCTCAAACTGTTTAACAACGCTCTTGCCTTCAGTCTCATAAGCTTCCTTCAGGTTGCAAGGGATATTAAACATGCGCTTGCCGTCGGTCAGCGGCACCATGATGCGCTCGTAGATGGCACCCTGTTCCTCGTAAACCTGTTTGATAACAGGGAAGGCAACAGCCTGGATGCGGTCAGTCTTGCGCTTGAAGTCGGCAATTGCCATCTGGAATGCCTTCTCCTCGAGATTCTCGCGGCTCTCGTTCTGGAACTCCGCATCAGTGAACGGACACTCCATGGCAAGCACCTTGAGGAATTCATCCTTGCATCCCTCGTAGTCGTTCTTCTCGATGATATTTACAACGCGGTCCCAGATGATGTTTGTAATATCCATTCCGATGCGTTCACCCATAAGTGCATGGCGACGCTTCTCGTAAACTACAGTACGCTGCTTGTTCATCACATCGTCGTATTCGAGCAAGCGCTTACGGATACCGAAGTTGTTCTCTTCAACCTTCTTCTGTGCGCGCTCGATACTCTTCGACATCAGAGAGCTTTCTATTCTCTCTCCGTCCTCGATACCGAGACGGTCCATTACCCTTGCGATACGCTCACTTGCGAACAGACGCATCAGCTTATCTTCAAGACTGACATAGAATACGGAGCTTCCCGGGTCGCCCTGACGTCCGGCACGACCACGCAGCTGGCG
>DBKQ01000111.1:56763-63576 GCA_002298545.1 Prevotella sp. UBA746 | reverse complement strand
GAAATTTAATCTGTGGGGGAAAATTAATCTGTGGGAGAAAAATAATTTCCAGAAGATAAAATTTGTGGAATCTGTGAGAGCTGTGGGAGAAATTTATAAGCCCATATAATCTTTTATTTGCTGCAGTGAGTTTTTTTTTATAAATTTGTACCCGAAAATAAATAAACACTATGGCATTTTTTGGTCTATTCGGAAAAAAGAACAAAGAGACCTTAGATAAAGGTCTCGAGAAAACAAAACAGAGCGTATTCTCGAAACTCGCTCATGTTGTTGCAGGTAAGTCAAAAGTCGACGATGATGTCTTGGACGATTTGGAAGAGGTATTGATAACCTCCGACGTTGGAGTGGAAACGACAATAAAGATAATAAAAGGCATCGAGGAACGCGTGGCACGGGATAAATACGTCTCGACGGCAGAGCTGAACACAATACTACGCGAAGAAATAGCGAAGCTGTTGGATGATACAAACAGTTATTCAGACTGGAATCTTCCAGAAGATCACAAACCGTATGTAATACTCGTAGTAGGAGTAAACGGAGTAGGTAAGACGACAACGATAGGAAAGCTTGCAAAACAGTTCAAGAATGCCGGAAAGAAAGTATATCTCGGTGCGGCGGACACCTTCCGTGCTGCAGCCGTAGAACAGCTCTGTATATGGGGAGAGCGTGTAGGTGTGACAGTAGTAAAGCAGCAGATGGGTGCCGACCCGGCAAGTGTAGCATACGACACCTTGAGTTCAGCAATAGCAAATAATGCCGATGTAGTGTTGATAGACACAGCAGGCCGTTTGCACAATAAAGTCGGTTTGATGAACGAGCTGAAGAAAATAAAAGACGTATTAAAGAAGCTCGCTCCGACAGCCCCGGACGAGGTAATGCTCGTGTTAGACGGCAGTACAGGGCAGAATGCCTTTGAGCAAGCAAAGCAATTCGCTGCCGTCACCCAGATAACGAGTATGGCAATAACAAAGCTCGACGGAACAGCAAAAGGCGGAGTAGTGATAGGAATATCAGACCAGCTAAAAGTGCCGGTGAAATATATCGGACTTGGAGAGGGCGTAGATGACCTTCAGTTATTTGACAAAAAAGAATTTGTAGATTCATTATTTAAGACAGAGAAGTGAAACACAATCAGATAGATTTCATAACAATGGGTTGCTCAAAGAATCTTGTAGATACAGAGAGCCTGATGAGGAAGTTCGAGAGCTACGGATATGACTGCACCCATGACAGCGACGACCCGGAAGGAGAGATAGCCATCATAAATACCTGCGGATTTATAGATGACGCAAAAGAAGAAAGTATAAATATGATATTACGGTTTGCCCAGGCAAAAGAAGAAGGCAGACTGAAAAAACTCTTTGTTATGGGATGTCTCTCGCAAAGGTACCGCAAGGAACTCGAGGCAGAGATACCGCAAGTAGACAAGTATTATGGCAAGTTTGACTATAACGGTTTACTTGAAGACTTAGGGCGAGTAGACAGAAAAGTAGATAGCGACAGTGATACGGCAGAGCGTCATATCACGACACCGATGCATTATGCTTATGTAAAGATCAGTGAAGGCTGCGACCGCCATTGTGCATACTGTGCGATACCGATAATAACCGGAAAGCACAAAAGTCGTACGATGGAGGACATCCTCGGAGAGATAAAAGAACTCGTAGCCAAGGGAGTAAAAGAATTCCAGATAATAGCCCAGGAGCTGACCTATTATGGCGTAGACCTCTATGGAGAGCGACGTATAGCGCAACTCGTAGACGAGATAGCCAAAATTGACGGTGTAGAATGGATACGACTCCATTATGCCTATCCGACCCACTTCCCGTATGAATTGTTGCCGGTGATGAGAAAACATGATAATGTGTGTAAATATCTTGACATCGCCTTGCAGCACATTTCAGACCACATGCTGACAGCAATGAGGCGCAATACAACAAAAGCCGATACGATGCATCTGATAGAAAGGCTACGTGAAGAAGTACCGGGAATCTGCATCAGAACCACATTGATGGTAGGCTTCCCGGGTGAAACAGACGAAGACTTCCGGGAACTAATAGATTTCGTAAAATGGGCACGCTTTGACAGAATGGGAGCCTTTGCATATTCAGAGGAAGAAGGCACATACAGTGCAGAGCATTATAAAGATGATGTTCCGGCAGAGGTAAAGCAAGAGCGTCTTGACAAGATAATGCGAGTGCAGGAGCGTATAAGTGCAGAACTGCAGGCAGAAGAAATCGGCAAGCAGCTAAAAGTAATAGTCGACAGAACAGAAGGCGATTATTATGTTGCCAGAAGTCAGTATTCATCGCCAGAAGTAGATCCGGAAATTCTAATTCCCGTTAGTGATGAAAAGCCATTAGAGATAGGGCATTTTTATAATGTGAAAGTTACAGACGCAGAGGAATACGATGTGTATGCCGAAGTCGTGGAGGACAATAATGAATAACAAAAATTTCATATCAGAACTATCAAAAAGAATAGGGAAAAGCATCGATGAAACCCAGATGCTCACATATGCTCTTGTAGATTCCATGAACGAGGCATTTCAGGAAGGAAATGTAGTAGTAATAAATAACTTCGGAACCTTCGAGGTAAAAAAGCGTATGGAAAGAGTAATGGTATCGCCGACGACAAAGAAAAAAATGCTCGTTCCTCCAAAGCTCGTCCTAGGATTCAAACCGTCAGCCGCTGTAAAGGAGAAGATAAAAAACGGAGGCGATGAATAATGGCAAAGTATGGTATAAAAGATATAGCAGCAATGCTTGCTGCCAAAAAAGGTATGGACGCCTCTGATGCAGAGAAATATGTAGAGACATTCTTCGCATTAGTGAGCGAATCCCTCATCCCCGACAAGGTCGTAAAAGTAAAAGGCTTTGGAACATTCAAGCTTGTAGAAGTACGAGACAGGGAAAGTGTAGACATAAACACAGGAGAAAGAGTAGTAATCGACGGACATTCGAAAATCTCTTTCACCCCCGACAATACATTAAAAGAACTTGTAAACAAGCCATTCTCGCAGTTCGAGACCGTGGTACTGAACGAAGGAGTAGATTTTGACAAGCTTACATTAGAAGACATTGCAGAAGAAAGTGATGAAGAAAGTGATGAGTTTGCCGATAATCCTTCAGAAGTCGTAGAAGAGAAGACTGCAGATAACGAAGATGAAGCAAATGGAGTAGGAGAGACCCAATCTCTAATCACAGAGGCTTTATCTCAGGCAAGAGAACAGCTCCCACCGATAGTAGAAGGAAGTACAGCAGAGGCAGAAGAACCAATAGAGGCAGAAGAGCAGGCAGGACAGACAGAGCCAATAGAACAGATAGGACAAATAGATGATGACCAGACGATAGGCGAACCTGTAGAAACGGATGAACCAGTAGAACCAAAAGAACCGGTAGAGCCGACAGAACCCAAAGAACCGGTAGAACCGACACAAGTTCATCGGAAACCTTCGAATGTCAAAAAAGCATTGTATGCAGTGGCAGCCGTGGTATTGCTTGTAGTAATCTTCTTTGGAGGCGTATATTTCGGTGAGCATAGCAATAGAGCAGTAAAGGAAACGATACCAGAACGCCCGACAGTAAAAACTGCACAAAAGGCAGCAGTTCGTCAAGTGGCAAAAAAAGAGGAACAGCACATAGACACGGCAGCAATACAAGACAGTTTGAGGAAGGTTGCCGAAGCAAAAGCCATAGAGCAAGAGCGTCAGGAAGTCAAGGAAAAAGAGTCGGAGGAAAAAGGCAGTCTTGACAATGCCCGGCGTATGGTAAAAACAGGAGCGTATACAATAGACGGACTTGACAAGACCGTAACAGTAAAACCTGGTCAGACCTTAGAGAGTTTGTCGAGATTATATTTAGGAGAAGGAATGGAATGTTACATCCAGGTATATAACAACAAACTGGAGCTAAGAGAGGGCGAAAAGGTAAATATTCCGAAACTGAAGTTGAAGAAGAAGGCAACGAATAAAAAAGTTTCTTAAAATTAGCCATTCGTGGAGCTATTTTAATATATTTTATGTACATCTTCTTTTTATTACGCATATAAAATTATTACTTTTGCCGTATAAAAAGAAAATGTACATAAAACTAAAATAAAAAATCATGGCAGAGGCTGTAGACATACGCGAGCTCAATATCCTTATTGAGCAGCAGAGTGCTTTTTTAACAAATATCACGAATGGCATGAACCGTGTCATCGTCGGTCAGAAACATCTTATAGATTCTTTGCTTATCAGTTTGCTGAGCAATGGACACATACTCCTTGAAGGAGTGCCAGGACTGGCGAAGACTTTAGCAATAAAGACACTGTCGCAATTAGTAGATGCAGATTTCAACAGAATCCAGTTTACTCCGGATTTGCTGCCTGCAGATGTGATAGGAACGATGGTGTATTCCCAGAAGAACGAAAATTTCCAAGTAAAGAAAGGTCCGGTATTCGCCAATTTTATTTTGGCGGACGAGATAAACCGTGCTCCGGCAAAAGTACAGAGTGCCTTATTGGAAGCGATGCAAGAGAAGCAGGTAACGATAGGCAGCAATACCTTTGAGTTGCCGAGTCCGTTCCTTGTCATGGCAACCCAGAATCCTATAGAGCAAGAAGGAACCTATCCATTGCCAGAGGCACAAGTAGACCGTTTCATGTTGAAGGTAGTAATCGAATATCCTTCGCTTGAAGAAGAAAAGCTGATAATACGAGAAAACCTCAGCGGTTCCATGCCAGAGGTAAAGCCAGTAGTCAGTTTAGCCGACATAGTGAAGGCTCGCGAGATAGTCCAGCAAGTATATATCGACGAAAAGATAGAGCAGTATATTGCAGACATAGTATTTGCAACGCGTTATCCGGAGCGTTACGGACTGGACGAGTTGAAGCCCTTGATAACATTCGGTGGAAGTCCGCGTGCAAGTATAAATCTTGCCAAGGCATCAAGAGCATACGCCTTTATCCGCCGTCGTGGCTATGTAGTGCCAGAAGACGTAAGAGCAGTAGCCTACGATGTTTTGCGTCATAGAATCGGACTGTCGTATGAGGCAGAGGCAGACAATATCACGAGCGAGGAGATAGTAAGCAGAATAATCAATAAAGTGGAGGTTCCTTGATGGAAACCCGGGATCTTTTCAGTAAAGTCCATAAAATCGAGATCAAGTCACGAGGACTAAGCAGCAATATATTTGCCGGTAAATACCATTCAGCCTTTAAGGGGCGCGGAATGGCATTTAGTGAAGTGCGTGCATATCAGTATGGTGATGACGTAAGAGACATCGACTGGAATGTAACGGCAAGGAGTCGTAATCCCCATGTGAAAGTATATGAGGAAGAGCGAGAGTTAACCGTAATGTTGCTTGTAGATGTCAGTGGTTCGCTCGACTTTGGAACACGTGGAGAGTTGAAGCGCGACCTCGTAGCCGAGATATGTGCAACGTTAGCATTCAGTGCGATACAGAACAATGACAAGATAGGAGTAGTATTCTTTTCCGACAAGATAGAGAAATTTATCCCTCCAAAGAAAGGAAAGAAACACATACTGTATATCATTCACGAGATGCTCGACTTCAAACCGGAAAGTCGCAAGACCGATATCTCATGTGCTTTAGCGTTCATCGCCAAGGCAGTAAAGCGCAAGTGTACCACCTTTTTGATAAGCGATTTCTATTCGAGAAAGAGTTTTGAAAAAGAGCTGATGGTATGCAGCAACAAGCATGATGTAGTAGCGATACAGGTTTACGACCAGTTTGCCAAGACACTTCCAGATGTAGGACTGATGAAGGTTTCAGATTTAGAGACCGGTCACGAGATGTATATAGACACGAGTGACAAGAAACTAAGAAAGGCTCATCATGAATATTGGGTTGACAGAGAGAAAGCAATGGATACGCTCTTCAAGAGAGCACATGTCGACAGTGTGTCGATAGCAACAGACGAAGATTATGTTTCGAGCTTAATCCATCTCTTTAAGATGAGGTCGTAAAACGTTTACATATAGCAAAATAAACAATGAGACGCATTATATTTTTATTAATATCCATTTTGTCTTGCCATATATGTGGTGCCCAGGTCACAATAGACCAGAAATTAGACTCGATGCAGATATTAATAGGAGAACAGTCAAGGCTGACACTGTCTGTCGTTGTTAATGACGGACAGAAAGTGAAGTTCCCGGAGTTTGGAAGAAGTCAGTATATTACGCCAGGTGTAGAAGTACTCGAATGTATGAAGCCAGATACGGTTACGCTTGACGGTGGTCGTCTGCAAGTATCAAGAGCGTATGTCTTGACTTCATTTGACGAGCGGCTATATTATATCCCGTCACAGAAAATAAAGGTAGACAATAAAGTATATGCGTCGAAAGCACTGGCATTAAAGGTGTTGACAGTGCCAGTCGACACGTTGCATGCAGACAAGTTCTATCCCCCCAAAGACGTACAGGACAATCCATTCTCATGGAGCGAATGGAAAGCCCCGTTGTCATATAGCATCATTTCCGTATTACTGTTGATACTCGCGTTATATATAAGACGAAGGATGAAGAGCAACAAGCCGATAATAAGCAAGGTGAAAGTTGTAAAATATATTCCTCCACATCAGAAAGCCTTAAACGGCATAGAAAAGCTGAAGAGCGACAGGGCAACGGTATCAGAAAATCAGAAGGAGTATTATACGAAGCTAACGACGATACTTCGCCAGTACATAGCCGAGCGATTTGGCTTTGATGCAATGGAGATGACAAGTTCAGAGATAATAGACCGTTTGCGCAATGAGGATACAGAGGCATTAAATGAGATAACCAGTCTGTTCCGCACGGCAGATCTT
>DBKQ01000111.1:34449-56700 GCA_002298545.1 Prevotella sp. UBA746 | reverse complement strand
GCCTTGTCGTTTATAAACGACACAAAATTAGAGGAAAAACCACAGATACAGGTTGTTACAGCCGAAGAAAAGAAAGAAGAACAAGAACGACAGCAATGGATAGTCAAGAAAATAGTATTGGCATTCATCATAGTAATTGCCGTAGTCTTGCTCATTCTGACTGTATACAACGTTTACGTTTTAATTTAAGTCCATTATGGAATTTGCAAATAAAGAATATTTATTTCTTCTGCTGCTCATAATACCATATATAGTATGGTGTATGTTATACAGAAAGAAAAATGAACCGACAGTAAATGTTGCAGATTCATTTGCCTATCTGCATGCTCATAAGAGCTGGCGCACAAGATTGATAATGTTGCCAGATGTGTTGAGAGTAGTGGTCTATATCTTGATAGTCATAATACTCGCCCGTCCGCAGGGACATAACAGTTGGGGCGTGAAAGAGACAGAAGGTATCGATATCATGCTCGCCATGGATGTTTCGACGAGTATGCTGGCACAGGACTTGAAGCCAAACCGTATAGAGGCAGCCAAGAATGTGGCGGCAGAATTTATTTCAGGAAGAGAAGACGATAACATCGGACTGACAATCTTTGCCGGAGAGGCATTCACGCAATGTCCGATGACCACCGACCATCAGTCATTACTGAATATGCTCATGTCCGTACGTACAGATCTTGCCGAGAGAGGACTAATTCAGGACGGAACGGCAATCGGTATGGGACTGGCAAATGCCGTGGCACGCTTAAAGGACAGCAAGACAAAAAGCAAAGTAGTGATACTGTTGACCGACGGCAGTAACAATATGGGCGACATATCCCCATTGACCGCCGCACAGATAGCAAAAAGTTATGGCATAAGAGTATATACGATAGCAATAGGCAGTAAGTCGCTGGCACCATATCCTGTACAAGTAGCAGGAACAGTACGGTATGTCAATCTGCGTGCCGACATCGATACCGGGACACTGAAGCAAATTGCTCAGACCGCCGATGGAAACTTCTACCGGGCAACAAATACGGCAGAGTTGAAGAAAATCTATAAAGACATCGACAAGTTGGAGAAGACTCGATTAAGTTCGAAGAATTTCTCAAAATTGTCGGAAAACTATTATCCGTTTGCCCTTGCGGCAGTATTGTTGCTGCTGTTGGATATAATACTGAGGCTGACAGTCTTTAGACGTTTGCCATAAAAGTATTCGTTAATTCAAAAATATAAAAGAGATGCTAAGATTTGCAGAACCTACATATTTATATTTATTACTTGTCATCCCCGTATTGCTGATAATATGGCTAATACATGTCAGGAGGACGAGAACACTAATCAACAGAGCCTTTGACAAGAGACTACAGGATAGTCTAATGTCAAACCGTTCAAAGATACGCCCCCTGTTGAAATACGTGTTGTCGCTTATTGTATATGCATTACTCGTAATAGTACTTGCACGTCCTCAGGCAGGAACAAAGATAAGTAATGAGAAGCGAAACGGAATAGAGGCGATGGTGGCATTGGATATCAGTAACTCCATGCTTGCAGAAGACGTCGCCCCATCGAGGTTAGACAAGAGTAAGATGCTGATAGAGAATATGATAGACGGATTCAAGAACGACAAAGTCGGTCTTGTAGTATTTGCAGGCAGTTCGTTTGTCCAACTTCCAATCACAACAGATTTCGTATCAGCAAAGATGTTCCTTCAGAGTTTAAATCCGTCGCTAATAGCCTCACAGGGAACCGATATCGGAGGAGCCATAAATACCTGCATCAACTGTTTCACGAAAAAAGAGAATGTAGGAAGAGCGATAGTAGTCATTACCGATGGAGAAGACCATGAAGGAGGAGCAATAGAGGCAGCAAAGGCTGCAAAGAAAAAAGGTATAAACGTATTTGTACTCGGCATCGGAATGCCCAAGGGAGGACTCATTCCCGACGGTCATGGCGGTTATATGAAAGACAACCATGGCAACGAGGTGCTGTCTGTTCTCAACGAAGACATGTGTAAGCAGATAGCCCAGGCAGGCGGAGGAGCATACATACATGTAGACAATACGAACAGTGCACAAGATGCTCTTGACTCAGAACTCGCCAAGTTGCAAAAAGGCGATATGCTGAATGCCGTATACAGTGAATACGACGAGCAGTTTCAGACATTCGCGTTCCTTGCACTTGTAGTCCTTGTCATAGAGATGTTGATATTAGAGGCAAAGAATCCGTTATTTAAAAACGTCAGACTTTTTAAGAGAAAGGGAGAATAATGGAAAAGATGATAAAATATGCAGTTTTGCTCCTCATGTCTGTGCTTCCTTTTGTAGCATCGGCACAGACCGACCGAGACCATATAAGAAGCGGAAACAAGCTTTACAGAGAGAAGAAATATCCGGCAGCAGAGGTGGAGTACCGCAAGGCAGTCTCTTTTAATGCCAATAACCCTCAGGCATTGTATAATCTCGGTTGTGTGATGATGATGCAGAATAAAGGTTCCGAGGCGATAAAGCTTTATGAGAAGGCGAGCAAGATAGAGACGAACAAGATGAGAAGAGCAAAGATCTTCCACAATATAGGAATAATCTGTCAGTCGAGCAAGATGTATGGCGAAGCAATAAAGGCATATAGCGAGTCGCTTCGAAACAATCCCTCGGACAACGAGACAAGGTATAATCTTGCCCTCTGCAAGAAGTTGCAGAAAAACGACAAGAACAAGGACAAGAACAAAAATCAGAACAAGAATAACGACAAGCAAAAAGGAAAAGACAAGCAGAAAGAGCAGAAAAGCGATGCTGGAAAGAACAACGACAAGAAAGACCAGCAGCGCAACAGTCAGAAAGACCAGCCGCAGATGAGCAAAGACAATGCGGAGCAGCTCTTGAATGCCGCCATGCAGCAAGAGCAGCAGACGCAGGAACGCCTGAATAAAAGTCGGCAGCAACAGCAGTCGCGTCATTTCGAGAAAAATTGGTGATAACGTTAGATATCTTTGTTTGGACAGCAGTATAGAACATTATATAAAATATGAAGAGATATTTGTTAAATATATTATTTGCGATACTTGGATTGGTAAGTAATGCACAGGGACTAAGAGTCAGTGCACCGTCCCACGTGGCAACGGGAGAAAACTTCCGTCTTGTATATGTCATCAGCACCCAGGATGCCTCAGACATACACATGGGAAACATCCCCGAAGCATTAGAGCTGATAACCGGTCCATTCCGTTCTTCGCAGTCAAGCTATCAGGTAATAAACGGACATGCGAGCAGTTCATCGTCGACGACATATACCTTCATCCTATGTGCCACAAAAAGTGGAACATACAATATTCCGGCAGCGACAGTAGTAGCCAACGGACATCGGTATACATCACATGCCGTAAAGATAAATGTGTCGGGAAAGAATGTATCCGCCAGCGGTACTCCGAAGATGCACGACAGTTCGTCGGGAGAGCCGAGAATGCGTTCAGCGGGCAGTGCCATCTCAGGTAAGGACCTGTTTATCAAGGTTACTGCAAGCAAGAATAGAGTATATGAGCAAGAGCCGGTAGTGCTCACATATAAAGTATATACCCTTGTAGACCTAAACGAATTGAAGGGCGACATGCCAGATCTGACAGGATTCCACACCCTTGAAGTGCCACTGCCACAGCAGAAGTCGTTCCATATAGAGAATTATAACGGACGTCCATACCGTTGTGTCACCTGGAGTCAGTATATAATGTATCCGCAGATGCATGGAGCCTTGAAGATACCGAGTATAGTGTTCAAGGGATCCATAGTACAGCAAAACAAGAACGTAGATCCCGTTGAAGCCTTTTTCAACGGAGGTTCAGCATACGTAGAAGTCAAGAAAGACATTGTAGCTCCAGGACTGACCCTCAATGTGTTGCCGTTGCCAACAAAGCCATCGAATTTCTCGGGTGGAGTAGGAACGTTTAATATCAGTGCGCAGCTAAACAAAACGGATATCCGTTCAAATGATCCGTTCACGCTTCGAGTTGTGATAAGCGGAAGAGGAAACCTGAAACTGATAAAACAGCCGACGGTAAAGTTCCCAAAGGACTTTGACAAGTATGACCCGAAAGTAACCGACAAGACCAAGATAACAGGAAATGGCTTGGAGGGCAATATGATATACGACTTTATCGCTGTACCGCGAAATCAAGGTACGTATACGATACCTTCGGTAGAGTTCGTGTATTTTGATACAAATACAAACAGTTACAAGACAATAAAGACCCAGCCGTTTACAATAGACGTAAAGAAAGGTTCGGGAGAATCATCATCCGTAGATGATTTCTCGGAGGATATGAAGAACAAAGATATCCGTCAGATAAAAGACGGAGAGATGACCATAACAGATATGGAGCATCCATTCTTCAACTCCGTGTCATATTGGGCTGTCGTACTGTCAGTTATCGTTCTTTCACTCATCATAGCCTATCTGCTGAACAAGTTTGTGGCATCCATGAACGATACGACCCGTAGGGTAAAGGGAGCAAACCGTGTAGCCCTCAAGCGACTGCGCAAGGCAGACGAGCTGATGTTGCATGGCGACAAGGCAACATTCTATGAGGAAGTATTGAAAGCCCTCATGGGATACGTTGAAGAAAAGTTCAGTTTGACGGCAGAGGAGCGTTCGCGTGAGAATATAGAAAAAGTACTTGCAGTAAAGAATATAGACAAGGAGTTGGTAGAAGACTTTATAAGCATAATAGACACGTGTGAAATGGAGCATTATTCACCATCTTCAACCGTAAACAATATGAATGATATATTCGAAAAAGCGATGAATACAATAACCTCAATCGAGGAGTCGCTGAAATCAAGGAAGAAAATTCATCCAAACACAGCAATATTGCTTATAATAGCACTATTCATGACCGCTCCAGCATATTCCGTAACAAAGGAAAATGCAGATGCAGAATACAGAAAAGGCAACTATCAGCAGGCAATAAAAGATTATAATGACTTGTTGAAGGGTGGTAAAAGTGCAGAATTATATTACAATTTAGGTAATGCGTATTACCGGACCGACAATATCACGCAGGCAATACTCAGTTATGAGCGCGCAGCATTATTGTCGCCGGGAGACGACGATATACAGTATAACTTAAAGCTTGCCCAGTCGAAAACAATAGACAAGATATCGTCAGAGCCGCAGATGATACTTGTACAGTGGGCTCATAGTATTATATACATGATGAAAATGGATTCATGGGGAATACTGTCAGTCGTAACGTTAGCAATAGCAATAGTCGCCCTCCTCGTATATCTGTTTACAAGAAAGATATTCATGCGCAAGATAGGATTCTATACAAGTGTAGTGATGATCTTGATAGCAATCATATCCTATAGTTGCGCATACAGTCAGCAGACACGCTATCAAGAGAGAAGAGGAGCAATCGTTGTATCCCCTTCAGTACAGTTGAAGAAAACTCCAGACGATAAGGGAGGAAATGCAGCTGTAGTACATGAAGGAACAAAAGTAGAGATAATAGATGATTCGATGAAGGAATGGAAACACGTTCGACTTGGAGACGACCGTGACGGATGGCTTCACATATCACAAATAGAAAGAATATGACAGGTAGTTTAGATATCAGTATCTTAGAGCTTGTAAACGGAAGCTCCTCTTCATTCTGGGATGCCTTCATGCTGACACTGACGTCAGGCTATACATGGATCCCACTATATATCGCCTTGTTGTATCTTGTAATCTACAACAGTGAGACGATGTCGCAAATAATGCTTGTCGTAGGATGTGCATTGTTGTGTGTAGTCTTTTCAGGAGGTTTGTGCGATTATGTCGTAAAACCGCTTGTTTGCAGGGTACGTCCGATAAACGATCCGATGATGAGCGATATAATCGTTTCGGCATGCAAGGCAGTGCCAAAAGACTTCAGTTTCTTCTCGTCGCATGCAGCGAATACAATAAGTTTAGCAGTATTCTTCTCGCTTTTGGTCAGAAACATGAAACTGTTTGTAGCTTTGCTGATATGGTCGCTGACAAACTGTTATACAAGGATGTATTTAGGACTGCACTATCCATCAGACATACTTATAGGCTTGTTATGGGGAACATTCATCGGAGTAGTAGTATACAGCTTGTATGTAAGACTATATTCAAAAGTTTTCAGTCCCGGTGAATTCATTTCCACGCAATACACCTCAAAAGGTTATACGATATCAACAGTAGATATAGTATTGTGTGTTATCGTTTTGATATATATAGTATCGATGATAATATCGTTTATAATAGAATAAAGAAATAAAACCAAAGAAATGGAACAAGTAAAACATATAAAGATAAAGGATTACAATTATCCGCTGACAGAAGACCGAATAGCCAAATTTCCCCTTCAGGAACGAGACCACAGCAAACTGCTGATATATGACAAAGGAGAAATAAAAGAAGACAAGTTCTTCAATATCACCTCATATCTGCCATCAGATGCGTTGATGATATTCAACAATACAAAAGTAATACAGGCACGTCTGCATTTCAGAAAGGAAACAGGAGCACTAATAGAAGTCTTTTTGCTCGAACCATACCGCCCTGCAGATTATGAGCAGATGTTTCAGACAACATCAGAATGTACCTGGCTTTGTCTCATCGGAAATCTGAAGAAATGGAAAGGTCAGCAATTGAGTAGAGATATAGAAGTAAAGGGACAGCCTGTAACAATAAAAGTAGACTATATCGGTGAATGTCATACATCCCATGAGGTGAAGTTCTCATGGAACAATGCAGAAGTTACGTTTGCCGATATCCTTGATGCAGCAGGAGAGTTGCCAATCCCCCCATATCTAAACCGCGACACGCAGGAAAGCGACAAGACAACCTATCAGACGGTGTATTCAAAAATCAAGGGCAGTGTGGCAGCACCGACAGCAGGACTGCATTTCACGGATAAAGTACTGGCGTCGATAGACGCTCATGGCGTAGACCGCGAAGAAATAACGCTGCATGTGGGAGCAGGAACCTTCAAGCCAGTGAAGAGCGACGAAATAGGCGGTCATGACATGCACTCAGAATTTATCTGCGTGCATCGCTCCACTATCGAGAAACTTATCCGCCACGACGGAAAGGCGATAGCAGTAGGAACGACAAGTGTACGAACACTCGAAAGTCTATACTATGTAGGATTGAAACTGGCGTCAAATCCAGATTTGACAGAAGAAGAGCTTCATGTAGAACAATGGGAGCCGTATGACGAAGATGCAAGCATTATGTCATCTGCCGATTCGATGAGACAGATTTTGAAGTATATGGACAGACATAAAGTAAACACCATACATTTCTCCACACAGATAATAATCGTGCCAGGCTACAATTACAAGATAGTAAAGATGCTTGTAACAAATTTCCATCAGCCGCAAAGTACACTATTGCTACTTGTCAGTGCATTCCTGCATGGCGATTGGAGAAGAATATACGATTATGCCCTTGCCCACGAATTCAGATTCCTGAGCTATGGAGACAGTTCACTACTGATACCATAGTAGAGAAAATATAATTATGTGAGCAGAAAGTCAAAATTAACAGAGAAAAATAAAAGCAATATGAAAATAGGAGACAAAGTAAGATTTCTGAGTACTACAGGAGGAGGCGTCATAGCAGGCTTCCAGAGTAGCAGCATAGCCCTCGTAGAAGATGAAGACGGCTTTCAAATCCCTACGATGGTAAACGACCTTGTTGTTGTAAACGACGATAAGCAGGCAACAACAGTCCAGAAGATGATACCGGCTCAGGACAACGACTACAACAAACGTCAGATAAAGAAAGAAAACGCCATTCATAATGACGAGATACTTGATAAAGTGAACAGCGATACACATATCCATGTTGTAGAGCGTTCAGGAGCAGAGACAGTAAGCATGTATTTAGGTTTTGTTCCTCAAGACAAAAAACAAATCAGCAATACGAAGTTTCATCTATATGCCATAAACGACAGTAATTATTTCCTGTCGTATACCTATTCCTTATTCGACGGCAAGGAGTGGACCCTTCTGTCGCATAACGAGCTGGAGCCAAACACAAAGCTTCTGATATCAGAGGTAAGAATAGAAGACATTGCAGATTTCAAAAATGGGGCAATACAGCTCACCTCCTATAAAGTAGGCAAGCCATATCAGTTGCAGCCAACACTTGACGTAAGGCTTCGCATAGACCCGGTAAAATTCTACAAGCTCCATACGTTCCGTGAGAATGATTTCTTCGATGAAGACGCTCTCGTCATTCCAGTAGTAGAGAATGGAGTTGCAGTAAAGGAGCTGTCAATCGACAGTAATAAGTTGAAGGAAAAAATGCTTGAAAAGCAAAAGATAGACGTTACAGCACCGGCACGTAAGGAAAGCAGCAAGAAACACGACAACAACGAACCCCTCGTTATAGATCTCCATGCTTCAGAACTGCTCGATACAACAGCAGGAATGTCGAATGCCGACATACTGAATTATCAGCTCGACGTGTTCCGCAAGACGATAGAAGAATTCAAGAAAAACAAGGGTATGAAAATCATCTTCATACACGGTAAGGGCAACGGCGTTTTACGCAATGCCGTTATCCACGAGTTGAAGTACAGGTACAAGAGCTTTACTTATCAAGATGCTTCATTCCAGGAATATGGATATGGAGCGACACAGATAACAATCCACTAAACACCATTTATGCAAAACGGATTTATAAAGATAGCCTCGGCTATTCCGGCAGTAAAGGTTGCAAACTGTCAATATAACATAGAACAAATAGAGTCGATGGTGGAAAGTGCCGACAAGGAAGGAGTAGAGATAATCGTATTCCCAGAATTGTCGGTTACGGGGTATTCCTGTCAGGATCTTTTCCGACAGAGAATACTTCTCGAAGAAGCAGAACATGCCATCGGAGATTTGCTTGATAAAACTTGCAATTTAGATATCATAACGATTGTAGGCATACCAGTCGTTGTAGGTGATCTGTTGTTAAATTGTGCAGCAGTAATCCAAAAAGGAGAAATACTTGGTATTGTTCCGAAGACATATCTCCCGAATTATAGCGAGTTTTACGAGAAGCGCTGGTTTGCTTCATCGCAAGACCTAAAGTCGACCGACATACATTTTGCCGGCAAAGACATTACCGTAGATTCAAATTCCAAGATTTTCCGTACCACAGACGGTGTATGTTTCGGAATAGAAATCTGTGAGGATGTATGGGCACCGGTACCACCGAGCAATAGGCTCGCCCTTGCAGGAGCAGAATTGATATTCAATCTGTCGGCAAGTGACGAACTAATAGGTAAGCATGCCTATCTCGAAACGTTGATAAGACAGCAGAGTGCCCGTACGATAACTGGATATATCTATAGCAGCTGCGGTTTCGGTGAAAGTACGCAAGACGTAGTGTACGGTGGAAATGCCTTTATCTGTGAGAATGGTCAGATGATAGAGAGAGCAGAACGATTCTCGCTAAATCCACAGACAATTGTAACGCAAATCGATGTAGAGAAGTTGCGCAACGAGCGTAGAGCAAACAGTACGTACATGAGTGCACAGAAAAACTGTGTTGCCGATTATGTCGATACCCTCCCGGTAAAGAAACGTGACTTTAAACTTGAAAGGACCTACAATCCGCTACCGTTTATCCCGACAACAGAAGATATGAATTCAAGTTGCGGTGAGATATTCTCCATACAGATGATGGGACTCGCAAAACGACTTGTACATACAAACTGTAAGACAGTAGTTGTGGGAATTAGCGGAGGACTGGACAGTACATTAGCGTTGCTCGTATGTGTAAAGACATTCGACAAGTTATCACTGTCGCGCAAGGGAATCGTTGGAGTAACCATGCCCGGCTTTGGCACTACAGACAGGACACATGACAATGCCGTGGCATTGATGGAGAGTCTTGGAGTATCACAGATGGAGATAAATATATCATCATCCGTGATGCAACATTTCAAAGACATCCAGCATGATGCCAAAGTACATGACGTGACTTATGAAAATTCACAGGCAAGAGAGCGTACACAGATACTTATGGATTTGAGCAATAAGTTAGGAGGTCTCGTGATAGGGACAGGCGATTTGTCGGAACTTGCACTCGGATGGGCGACATATAATGGAGACCACATGAGCATGTATGGCGTAAACTGCAGTATCCCGAAGACACTCATAAAACATATGGTGCGTCATGTTGCCGTAAACGAAGTGGACGGAAAAGCAAGGGAAACACTACTCGACATAATAGACACACCGATAAGTCCGGAACTTATTCCGGCAGACGAAAAAGGCAATATCTCGCAGAAGACAGAAGATCTCGTAGGACCATACGAGCTTCATGACTTCTTCCTCTACCATTTTCTCCGTTTTGGCTTCCGTCCGTCGAAATTATTCATGCTTGCCAAAAAAGCATTTGACGGAACAGACGATAGAGTAGGAGAGTATGACGAAAAAGTCATTAAGCATTGGTTAAGAGAGTTTACCCGCAGATTTTTCAATCAACAGTTTAAGCGCTCTTGTCTGCCAGACGGACCGAAAGTAGGAAGTGTTAGTTTAAGTCCGCGCGGTGACTGGCGCATGCCGTCGGATGCCGACAGTACAATATGGCTTAATGAAATAGACAAATTATAAAACGAGCTCGTTTTGCGGATGAAATACAATATAAACGGTAAATCTTCGTTATATATCTGATGAAATATATAAAGACAATTTTTTATGTAGCGGCAGTAATATTGCTCGCAGCAAGTTGCAGCGACGACGATTCGTTTTCGAATTCGCCAAATAACTTGCTTACTTTCTCTTCGGATACCATAAAGATGGATACCGTTTTCTCAAAAGTTCCTACAAGTCGAAAATCGTTGTGGGTATACAACAAGTCTGGCGACGGTATCCGTTGTACCAATGTGCGTCTTGCAAATGGCGAACGTTCCGGCTTTCGCATCAATGTAGACGGAACATACCTCAGTAAAGAATCAGGTTTTCAGACCACAGATGTAGAGATAAGAAACAAGGATAGCATATTTGTGAACATAGAACTGACTTCGCCACGCAACAACAAAATTGGTCCAGTGTTCATGGAAGACAATCTTGTGTTTACCCTCGAAAGCGGTGTGGAGCAGAAAATAAATCTCAATGCCTATTCCTGGGATGCAGATATCGTGAAAAATCTAAGAATAAAAGGCGACACTGTTATCTCCTCCGACAGACCTATCGTGATTTACGGAGATATGAGAATTGACAGTTCTGCGACGGCACGTATTGTGCCCGGAACAACACTTTATTTCCATTCGGGAGCAAAGCTCGATGTATACGGCAGATTGCTGGCAGAAGGAACAGCCGACAAGAACATTACCTTCAGGGGAGACCGTACGGACAGGATGTTTGACTATCTTCCGTATGACATGGTAAGCGGACAATGGAACGGAATACACTTCCATAGTTCATCATATGAGAACATAATGTCGTATACCGATACACACAGCACGTTCAACGGAATAGTGTGCGACTCTTCGAATGTGAGTAAGCTTAAACTCGCTTTATATAACAGTACAGTACACAACTGTCAGGGTTACGGACTAAAAACCGTAAACAGCGTTGTTGATGTAAGAAACAGTCAGCTTACCAATACCCTCAACGACTGTGTTGCAATATATGGCGGAGGGGCGTTGTTGCTCAACTGTACAATAGCACAGTTCTATCCTTTCGATTCAAATCGCGGTGCAGCCTTACGCTTCAGCAATGGCATAAGCGACGAGAGCGGTAAGCACGACTATCCGTTATATCAGATGGATTGCGTGAATACAATAGTAACGGGATATGCCGATGATGTCGTGATGGGAGTCGTTCAGGATTCGACAGTGGCATACTCTTACAAATTCATAAACTCGATATTGAGGACAGACTCCCTTGACGACAGTGACAAGATAAAAAATGTAATTTGGGAAAATGCAGACTCTGTGCAGATAGATACCGTATCGGGAGGCGAGAAGAACTTCCGTCTTGTAGATGCATCAAAACAACATTACGACTTCCATTTAAGTAAGAAGTCAAGGGCAATAGGTGCAGCATCAAAGGAAAGTGGATATTCAGAGCCATTAGACCGTGACGGGCGGAAACGCGATGATGAACCTGATATGGGTTGCTATGAGTATGTAGAGGAAACAAAAGAATGATAGTTAAACCTTAATATAATAAAGTTATGGAAAAAGTAAATGTTTTCTCAGACATCAGACTCTGTCAGATGGAGGAGCTCGCAGAAGAAGATAAAGTGTTGGTGGAAACCGCTATACAGGCAACAGACAACTCGTATTCGCCGTATTCCAAATTTCGTGTCGGAGCAGCTGTAAGACTTGAAGGAGGAAAGGTGATAAAAGGAGCAAACCAGGAGAATGCAGCCTTTTCGGTAACAATCTGTGCAGAACGCTCCGCCATTTTTGCTGCTCAAGCAAATTATCCGGATAAAGCAATACTAAGTATAGCGATAGCTGCAAGAAACGAAGACGGCTTTACGCAAGAGCCAGTATCACCATGCGGCACATGTCGCCAGGCGATGGTAGAGATAGAGCAGAAATATTCGCAGCCGCTGCATATCCTACTCTACGGCAAGAAGGGCGTTTATGTGATGGATTCAATCCGTAATCTAATGCCATTGTCGTTTACAGACCTGAAATGATGTTAGATAATACATTAATAATATTGAGAGATTAAAAAATTGAAATATTGAAAAGAAAGAAAAAGAATAAATGAAAGCAGTACGTCCGAAGAAAAATTTAGGTCAGCATTTCCTTACAGACCTTAACGTAGCAAAGGGTATTGCCGATACTGTAGATGCGTGCCCAGAGATACCGATACTTGAAGTGGGACCAGGAATGGGCGTGCTTACGCAATATCTGACAGCAAAGAACCGTATAGTGAAGGTCGTCGAGATAGACCGTGAATCAGTAGCCTATCTCAATGAGGCATACCCAATGCTTCGTGATAATATAATAGGTGAGGATTTCCTGCGTATGGATTTAAATAAAGTGTTTGACGGGAAGCAGTTCGTCCTTACCGGCAATTATCCGTATGACATTTCGTCGCAAATATTCTTCAAGATGCTCGACAACCGCGACCTCATACCTTGTTGTACAGGAATGATACAACGCGAAGTGGCGCAGCGTATGGCATCGAAGCCAGGTAACAAGCAGTATGGAATCTTGAGCGTACTGACACAAGCCTGGTATGATGTGGAATATCTCTTTACCGTAGACGAGAATGTATTCAATCCGCCCCCAAAGGTGAAGAGTGCAGTAATACGAATGACCCGGAATAATGTGAGCAAGCTTGGTTGTGATGAAGCGTTGTTTAAACGAGTCGTTAAGACAGTCTTTAACCAGCGTCGTAAGATGCTCAGAGTATCACTTCGGCAGATACTCAACGGTATGGAGACATCAGATGAATTCTTTACCCACGAGCTAATGACAAAACGTCCGGAACAGCTATCCATTGAGCAGTTTGTAGAGCTTACGAATCTCGTTTCGGACAAGCTGAATCAACAAGGTAAGATGCCTTAAATGAGGAAAAGAATAACTCAAACACATATCTTTTGCAATATCAGTTTTGCATTTGGTTGCATTTCGTGTCAAAATTCGTAAAATATTGGATGTTAAACCTCAAAAAGACGAACATTTTTTGTACTTTTGCAATATAGGATGTAGTAAATACAACTTATAACTCATAGAAAAGGAACAAATAAGTTTTATAAAACATAAAGAACAAAGAATTATGAAAATCGAAGATTTCAACTTTGCCGGAAAAAAGGCAATCGTACGCGTTGATTTTAATGTGCCATTGGATGAGAATGGAAATGTAACAGATGATACACGTATCCGTGGTGCCCTCCCAACATTAAAGAAAGTACTTTCGGACGGTGGCGCACTTATCATGATGAGCCATATGGGTAAGCCAAAAGGCAAGGTGAATCCAAAGCTGTCGCTTAGTCAGATTGTAAAGAACGTTTCAGATGCACTTGGTGTAGATGTAAAATTCGCTCCAGACTGTGCTAATGCAGATAAGGAAGTGGCTGCACTCAAGGCTGGCGAAGCTTTACTCTTGGAGAATCTCCGTTTCTATGCAGAGGAAGAAGGTAAGCCAGTAGGTATTGACAAGGAAGATCCTGCTTATGCTCAGGCAAAAGAGGAGATGAAGAAAAAGCAGAAGGATTTTGCCAAGAAACTTGCTTCGTATGCAGACTGCTATGTAATGGATGCATTTGGTACAGCTCACCGCAAGCATGCTTCAACGGCCGTAATCGATGAGTTCTTCGATAAAGATCACAAGATGCTTGGTTATTTGATGGAGAAGGAAGTTGATGCAGTACACAAAGTACTTTCAGACATCAAGCGTCCGTTTACTGCAATCATGGGTGGTTCAAAGGTTTCTACCAAAATCGGTATTATCGAGAATCTTCTCGACAAGGTAGACAACCTCATTCTTTGTGGTGGTATGACATACACCTTCTCAAAGGCACAGGGCGGTAAGATTGGTAAGTCTATCTGTGAGGATGACAAGCTGGATGTAGCTCTCGACGTAATAAAAAAGGCAAAGGAGAAAGGTGTAAACCTTGTTCTTGCAACAGATTGTCTTGCAGGTGATGACTTCAGCAACAATGCCAATACACAGGTATGTGACGTGAAGAATATTCCAGACGCATGGGAAGGTATGGATGCCGGTCCAGAGGCACGTAAGGCATTTGCCGAGGCAATTAAGGCAGCGAAGACAATCCTTTGGAACGGTCCTGCAGGAGTGTTCGAGTTTGATACATTTGCCGGTGGTTCAAAAGCAATCGCTGAAGCAATTGCAGAGGCAACAGCAAACGGAGCATTCTCACTCATCGGTGGTGGTGACTCAGTAGCTTGTATCAACAAGTTCGGTTTGGCAGACAAAGTTTCATATATCTCTACTGGTGGTGGTGCATTGCTCGAGGCAATTGAGGGCAAGGAGCTTCCAGGAGTAGCAGCTATTGAAAAGTAAACATTTTAATTCTGTTATAAAAAGATTTATCCGCAGGCAATATAATATTGTCCTGCGGATTTTTATTTCTACATAGATTACACGGAAGAACACAGATACTTTATACGTAAAACAAAGTAAATAGCATGCTTTACATGGAAATGCTATGTTATGGACGATAAATTTCTTGCAATACCGTTGCATACTTCATAATTTATACTTATTTTTGCAAAAGTAATATTGAAAAACAAAAAAACAAAAGAATATGATAGATGTAAAGCAGACGCTGAAAGACAGCGAAGAGAAAATGGAGATGGCAACTCTGTATCTTGAGGAGGAGCTAAACCGTATACGTGCCGGACGTGCAAATGTGGCAATCCTTGATTGCGTTAGAGTTGATTCGTATGGATCAAAAGTTCCTCTAAACCAGGTGGCGAGTGTTTCTGTTCCTGATGCCAGAACAATAGCCATTAAGCCATGGGACAAGAAGATGATTCGTGAAATAGAGAAGGCGATCATGGATTCCGAGGTAGGTATCACACCGGAAAACAACGGTGAGATTATCCGTTTGGGAATACCTCAGCCAACTGAGGAACGCCGTAAAGAATTGGCAAAGCAATGTAATAAAATAGGTGAGAAAGTAAAAGTACAGGTTAGAAATGTTCGTGCTGACATTAAGGACAAACTTAAGAAGGCAATAAAAGACGGACTTTCTGAGGATAACGAGAAGGATGCAGAGAATGAATTGCAGAAGATTCACGACAAATATATCAAGAAAGTTGATGATTTGCTGGCTGCAAAGAATAAGGAAATAATGACAGTATAAAATATCGAGAGAGAATATAATATAAAAGGTGCAAAGAGTTTCGAATGTTCTTTGCACCTTTATTTTTGGGCATTCAATCCCTAATCTCTAATCCTTAATCTCTAATCCCTAATTTTTTTCTTTCAGTAAGTCACGGATTTCAGTAAGCAGTTTTTCCTCATTAGAAGGTTCTGGAGCCTTAGTTTCCTCTACGGGAGCTTCCTCCTTCTTGCGAGCCAAGCGGTTGATACCCTTGACGAGAAGGAAAACGCAGAATGCAATAATGATAAAATCGAAAGTTGTCTGCAAGAAATTACCATAGTTTATTGTAGCGGCAGGCAGAGTCTGTCCGGCAATCTCCTCCGTAGGCAGCGTAATCTTGAGGTCAGTAAAGTTAACCCCACCAATAAGCCATCCGATAGGAGGCATAATGATATCATCGACGATAGACGACACAATCTTGCCGAAAGCACCACCGATGATGACACCGACAGCCATATCAACGGCGTTCCCTTTTACGGCAAACTCTTTAAATTCATTGATAAATTTTCCCATAAGTGTAATTTTTATATTATTTAATAGAAAATATTTGTGCAAATGTAGAGATTTTTTTGTAACTTTGCGCCCGAAAGAGAAAGAAATCCTCAATATGGGGTTCAAAAACTTTTATGTGTCGCTTGGCGCATTATAGAATATAATAGGTATAGAAACTTGCATGTAATTTATAAAAAGAAGTAAATATTTTATTTTCAACTTAAAATAAACAAAACAATGATTAAGATTGGTATTAACGGTTTTGGCCGTATCGGCCGTTTCGTTTTCCGCTCAACAGTAGAGGCTGAGAACGCAAAAGAAGTACAGGTAGTAGCTATCAACGACTTGTGTCCTGTTGACTACATGGCTTACATGTTGAAGTATGACACAATGCACGGACAGTTCGACGGTACTATCGAGGCTGACGTTGAGAAGAGCGAGCTGATCGTTAACGGTAACCACATCCGTGTTACTGCAGAGCGTGACCCAGAGAACTTGAAGTGGGACGAGGTTGGTGCAGAGTATGTAGTAGAGTCTACAGGTCTGTTCCTTGCTTATGAGAAGGCTGAGAAGCACCTGAAGGCTGGTGCTAAGTATGTTGTTCTTTCTGCTCCTTCAAAGAAGGGTGAGGATGGCCGTCAGGCTGACATGTTCGTTTGCGGTGTAAACACTGATACATACGCTGGACAGCAGATCGTTTCTAACGCATCTTGTACAACAAACTGCTTGGCTCCTATCGCTAAGGTTCTGAACGACAACTTCGGTATCGAGACTGGTTTGATGACAACTGTTCACTCTACAACTGCTACACAGAAGACTGTTGACGGTCCTTCTATGAAGGATTGGCGTGGTGGCCGTGCTGCTGCCGGCAACATCATCCCTTCAACAACTGGTGCTGCTAAGGCTGTAGGTAAGGTTATTCCTGAGCTGAACGGTAAGCTGACTGGTATCTCAATGCGTGTTCCTACATTGGACGTTTCTGTAGTAGACCTGACTGTAAACTTGAAGAAGCCTGCAACTAAGGAGGCTATCTGCGCTGCCATGAAGGCTGCTTCTGAGGGTGAGTTGAAGGGTGTACTGGGTTACACAGAGGACGCTGTTGTTTCTTCTGACTTCCTGGGTTGCCCATTGACTTCTATCTTCGATGCTAACGCAGGTGTATACCTCACAGACAACTTCGTAAAGGTTGTTTCTTGGTATGACAACGAGATTGGTTACTCTCACAAGGTTGTTGATCTGATCAAGATCATGAAGAAGCACAATGGCTAATCAAGAAAAGTGATTAACATTTAGTATAAAAAAGACCGTTCGGCTTTGCCGTGCGGTCTTTTTTTTCTACTTTTGTTCCCGAAAAATAATTTCTCTAAAAAAACATCAGATTTTTGATATGGAAAAAATGCCAATGATAACCATTCTGGGACCAACAGCAAGTGGAAAAACGGAACTTGCTGCTCATCTTGCAAAAGATATTGAAGCAGAAATAATAAGTGCAGACTCGCGTCAGGTATATCGCAGAATGGATATCGGTACAGGAAAAGACCTTGCAGACTATTGTGTTGATGGTGTAAACATACCATATCATCTAATCGATATTATGGATCCGGGAACAAAATATAATCTCTTTGAATATCAAAGGGATTTTCTCGATGCATATTCAGAGGTGCGTAGCAGGAATAAGAATGTCATACTTTGTGGTGGCACAGGATTATATATCGAGTCTGTGCTCAAAGGGTATCGACTGATTCCGGTTCCAGAGAATGAGAAACTGAGGAAAAGTCTTGAAGGAAAAACGCTCGAAGAACTTACTTTGATACTGGAGAAACTAAAGGAGGAGAACAACTCAGTAATGCACAACACAACGGATGTTGATACTGCAAAACGAGCAATACGAGCGATAGAAATCGAGACAGCATACAGAGATACCCCTGTAGAGGAAAGGGAATTTCCGAAAATCGATACTGTAATAATCGGTGTGGAGATAGATCGAGAGCTCAGAAGAGAAAAGATAAGTCGTCGATTAAGACAGAGACTTGACAGTGGAATGATAGAAGAAGTGAAGAGCTTGCTTGATTCCGGAATTCCAGCAGAGAACTTAATTTATTATGGACTCGAATACAAATTTGTAACAGAATATCTAACCGGCAAACTTTCGTATGACGAGATGGTGCGCACTTTAGAGATAGCGATACATCAGTTCGCCAAGCGTCAGATGACCTGGTTTAGAGGTATGGAACGAAGAGGGTTCAGCATAAATTGGATAAAAGCCCAAGATAGCATGGACGAAAAGATAAGAGTTATACGAAATATAATCAAATCCTATATGGATAAAAAACAGGAAGGGTAAATTATGTTGCAACAGCAAACACGATGGGGAATTCTTTATTGCCCACGAAAAAGTTTTCTGTCTTCTGCCTCGGGTCGTTGGGAGAAGGTAGAGAAATGCCTGAAATCGAATGGAATAGAATACGATTTTGTGCAGAGTGAGAAAAGTAGCAGTGTTGTTAGACTGATGAACATGATGCTCAACAACGGCTATAAGACAATTATAATAGTGGGGGGAGATTCTGCTTTAAATGATGCCGTAAATTGTATTATGGAAGCAGATGAAGCGACAAGGAATTCTGTTAGACTTGGTGTTATACCAAATGGTTTGATGAATGACTTTGCCCGTTATTGGGGATTTAAAGAATCAGAACTTGAACAGACTATAAAATGGCTGAAAGAGGGTAGAGTTAGAAAAGTGGACTTAGGATGCATCCGTTATGTCAATTCAAAAGGAGAGAAATGTCATCGTTATTTTTTGAATTGCGTAAATATCGGTCTGCTGTCGGCAATAATGAATTTAAGGAATCAAACTCGCAAACTATTCGGCTCAAGAACGCTGTCGTATATTTTCTCAATGTTACTCATGGTATTCCAGCGTTTAGAATACCGCATGCATCTTAAAATCAATGATGAAGAAATAAAGAGGAAAGTTATGACGTTGTGTGTCGGTAATGCCGAAGGTTACGGGCAGACACCAAATGCTGTGCCTTACAACGGATTGCTTGATGTTTCCCTTGTATACCATCCGCAGATGGTACAATTGATAGAGGGATTTTACCTGCTGTTGACAGGTAAATTTCTAAATCACAAGAGTGTTCATCCTTATAGAATTCGTAACATGGTTGTTGTAGAGGCTCCAAATGCTCTTGTATCAGTAGACGGTAGACTCATGAGTACACCTGTTGGTAAATATACAATAGGAGTGGAACAGGAAGTAATCAATTTCCTCATTCCAGAATAAGATTTTGCTGTTCCGGAATAAAAACTTTTATTCGCGGAACAGCAAAATATATATGATAAAAATTATCCGTTTTTGGAAATCTTTTTCAGTTCCTCTTCATTTATAATTTTAATTTTTCTTCCGTCAATGGCAATAAGCTTTTCAGAGGCGAATGCAGAAAGGGTTCGTATGGCATTGCTCGTTGTCATATTAGACATGTTGGCAAAATCTTCGCGACTTAGATAAATACTGATGGTATAGCCGTCTTCCTCCAAACCGTAATGTTCCTTGAGCATCAGTAAAGTATCGGCAAGTCTGCCGCGAATATGTTTCTGAGTGAGATTTATTGTACGGCAGTCAGCCTTGCCGAGTTCAATGGCAAGTTGCTTAATCAACTGCATACAAACGCTGTTGTTCTCATGCATCAGTTTTTCTATGATGCTCATAGGTATTGAGGCTACTATAGAAGTCTCAAATGCAATGGCAGAAGTCAGATAGTCATCATTGGCAAAGTATGCTCTAAAGCCAAAGAGTTCATTGGGGCGAATAGTTCTAAGAATCTGGTCACGTCCCATAGAACCGTTACGACATATTTTAACCTTGCCGCTTATCAGGCATTTTATACTTTTCGGAATCTCAAGTTCCTTATATATATATTCATTTTTCTCGTATTGTTCTGTTGAAAAGTTTTCTAAAATCAATTTTTTCTCTTCGTTACCGAGTGGTTGCCAAAGTGAAAGCAAGACTTCTTCTATATCTTTCTTTGATATTTTATTTTCAGTTGTCATTATGCTGGTACAATCTTTTTTCGATGTTATTTGTTTAAATGAATTTACCTCTGCAAAATTAATAAATTTATTGGTAAAACTTAACTTTATGCATGAAAAATATGCTTTATAACATAAATATTCCGAAGAATAGGAAAAATGTCATTCAATATTTTGTAGGTTGAGATAAAATTATTATTTTTGAAGTGCCAAACGATTGTACTGCGAAAACACACGATCTACATGGCTAAAAATGTAAATATTAACACCTTAATAGAATATTATGAGTTATCTTCGATTTGAAAGAAGTTTAATGACAAATCTTGAGGAGTCTCTTTCAAGAGAGATTTTAAGAACGAACCGTTCTGGTGCGTATGCTTGCTCGACAATTGTCGACTGCAATACACGTAAATATCATGGTTTGTTGGTTGCTCCTGTTCCAGAATTGGATAATGACAACCATGTTCTTCTCTCCTCATTTGATGTTACGGTTGTTCAGCATGGAGCTGAGTTTAATCTCGGATTACATAAATATGGGGGCAATAACTACAGTCCTAATGGGCATAAGTATATCCGGGAATTCAATTGCGACAAGGTGCCTACGACAATTTACAGGGTAGGCGGAGTTATCCTGAAAAAGGAAGTTGTATTCCAACATTATGAGAATCGTATATTGATTCGCTATACCTTAGATGATGCACACAGTCAGACGACGTTGCGTTTCAGACCTTTCCTCGCCTTTCGTAGCGTAAGGCAGTTTACGCATGAAAACTCTGCTGCAAGTCATGACTATGAGATTGTTGCTAATGGTATACGGACAAGAATGTATAAGGGATATCCTTATCTGTATATGCAGTTCAGCAAGAAAAACAATTTTATATTTCATCCAGACTGGTATAGAGGATTAGAATATCCGAAGGAGCAGGAGAGAGGCTACGATTCTAATGAAGACCTCTACGTGCCAGGCTATTTCGAGATGGATATAAAAAAAGGTGAGAGTATTGTTTTCGCTGCATCCACATCAGAAAGTAAACCGAGCGGTATGCAGACTCTATTCCAGAAAGAAGTTGATGACCGAAAGCCAAGGGATAATTTCTTCCATTGTCTTGTAAATGCGGCACATCAGTTCCATAATACCAAGAATGGTTCAGAGACTTATCTCCTTTCCGGTTATCCTTGGTTCAAGAGTCGTGCACGCGATACTTTTGTCTCATTACCGGGGCTAACATTGTCTATCGATGAACAGGAGTATTTTGAAAAGGTGATGGCAACAGCTGAGCGTGGATGTCGTGAGTTTATGGAAGATAAGCCATTGACTGTAGATATTTCGGAAATAGATCAGCCAGATGTCTTGCTTTGGGCTATTTGGGCAATACAACAATATGAGAAAGTTGTTGGTGATGAGAAATGTCTAAAGAAATACGGTAAGTTCGTTTTCGACATTATCCATTTTATCATAGACGGTAAACATCCTTATATGCGTGTTGATGACAATAATCTATTGTATGTCGACGGAAAAGGAAAGGTAATGACATGGATGAATTCCACGGTAAACGGTAAGCCGGTTGTTCCGCGCAGCGGATATATCGTAGAGGTTAATGCCCTTTGGTACAATGCACTCGAATATGCCGCAAGACTGCACAAAATTAACGGTAATCCAAAATTGACGGAAAAACTGGAAAACAGAGCCACTGCCTGCAAGGAGTCTTTCGTGAAGGTATTCTTAAACGACTGTGGCTATCTGTTTGATTATGTGGATGGAAACATGATGGACTGGAGTGTTCGTCCTAACATGATATTCGCTATTGCACTTGATTACTCACCATTATCACAAGAACAGCGGAAAGGCGTGCTTGATATATGTACGCGTGAATTGCTGACACCGAAGGGACTTCGCTCTTTGTCGCCAAAGAGTGGCTG
>DBKQ01000111.1:33521-34441 GCA_002298545.1 Prevotella sp. UBA746 | reverse complement strand
GTGGCGGATATAATCCTATATGTGAGGGGTCCCAAATGCAGCGTGATCTTGCATATCATCAGGGAACGGCTTGGCCATGGTTAGGAACATTTTACCTGGAAGCATGTATGAAGATATACCGCAGATCAAGACTCAGCTTTATAGAAAGACAGCTGATTGGCTTTGAGGATGAGATGCAGACAAATTGTCTTGGTACCTTACCTGAGATGTTTGACGGTAATCCGCCGTTTAAGGCCCGTGGAGCAATTTCCTTTGCAATGAATGTGGGAGAGACTCTGCGAACCCTAAGCTTGTTGGAAAAATATACTTATTTAATTTAAAGAGGAGGAATACAGAATGAAAGTTTTAATGTTTGGATGGGAGTATCCTCCTCATGTATTTGGCGGACTCGCTACTGCAAATTTCGGTATCACACAGGGACTTCATGCTCAAGGTGATGTAGATATAACATTATGCTTGCCGAAACCATTCGGCGATGAAGACCAAACGGCAGCACGTATCGTGGCAATGAATTGTGTTCCTATAGCTTGGCGCAATGTTGACTATGACTATGTGAAGAATAGAGTAGGGAATATAATGGATCCTGATTATTATTTCCGTTTGAGGGACCATCTCTATGCTGACTTCAATTATATGCATGTGAATGATCTTGGATGCATGGAATTTGCTGGTGGATATCCGCAAAATTTGCATGATGAGATCAACAACTATTCAATTATTGCAGGTGTAGTTGCCCGCACGGAGGATTTTGATATAATTCATGCTCATGATTGGCTTACGTTCCCCGCAGGAATACATGCAAAGAAAATCAGCGGAAAACCTTTGTGCATACATGTTCATGCTACAGACTTTGACCGTAGTAGAGGTAAAGTCAATCCTACTGTGTATTCCATTGAGAAGGACGGAATGGACAATGCCGA
>DBKQ01000111.1:0-33462 GCA_002298545.1 Prevotella sp. UBA746 | reverse complement strand
AGACCCACGCAAGTGCTTTGCCATGCATAATGCCGTTTATCCTTTGCGTCAGGAACTGGAGGATATTCCTAGACCTGATCATACGAACAAGGAGAAAATCGTAACCTTCCTTGGAAGAATCACTATGCAGAAAGGACCTGAGTATTTCGTAGAGGCAGCCAATATGGTGCTTCACCGTACAAGGAATGTACGTTTCTGTATGGCAGGCAGTGGCGACATGATGGATCAGATGATTTATCTTGCTGCTGAGCGTGGTATTGCCGACAGATTCCATTTCCCTGGCTTTATGCGTGGAAAACAGGTGTATGAATGTTTGAAGGATTCCGATGTGTATGTAATGCCTTCAGTAAGTGAGCCTTTTGGTATATCACCACTTGAAGCAATGCAATGTGGCACGCCGACTATCATTTCAAAACAGAGCGGATGCGGTGAGATTCTCACTAACTGTATGAAGGTTGACTACTGGGATATTCATGCACTTGCCGATGCAATCTATTCAATATGTCATAATGACAGTCTCTTCCACTATCTTCAGGAGGAAGGAAAGAAGGAAGTTGACCAGATTACATGGGAGAAAGTAGGAGCAAGAATACGGAAGTTGTATCTGCAGCTGCTTAACAAATAGATATCACATATTTCACAAAAAATTCAAATAATATGAAAACAATTTGCCTGTATTTTGAGATACACCAGATAATACATCTAAAGAGATACCGTTTTTTTGATATTGGTACGGATCATTACTATTATGACGACTACGAGAATGACCGCAGCATAGGGGATATTGCCGAAAGGTCGTATATGCCAGCCCTGAATACTTTCTTGGAAATGATTAAGGAAAACGGCAATTATTTCAAGGTCGCATTCTCGCTTTCAGGTGTCGGTATCGAACAGTTGGAAATGCATGCACCACAGGTGCTTGCAAAACTTCAGGAGCTTAACGACACGGGATGCGTAGAATTCCTTGCCGAACCATATTCTCATGGCTTGTCTTCATTGGCTAATGAGGAGTGCTTCATGGCTGACGTGAAGAAACAGATGGCCAAGATGGAGGAGTATTTCGGCAAGAAGCCAACGGTGTTGCGTAACTCTTCACTTATCTATAGTGATGAAATAGGTAGTGTTGCAGCACAGATGGGATTCAAGGGAATGCTGACAGAAGGCGCTAAACATGTCTTGGGTTGGAAATCGCCTCATTACGTTTACAACTGCTGTATGGCTCCAAAACTAAAACTTTTGCTGCGCGATGTAGAACTCAGCGACGATATCTCTTTGCGTTTCAACAATCCTGATTGGCAGGGATATCCATTGTTTGCTGATAATTACATTAACAAGATTGCATCGCTGCCTGATAATGAGCAGATTATAAATATCTTTATGGAACTTTTGGCGCTTGGTATTTCTCAGCCATTGTCGTCAAATATCCTTGAATTTATAAAAGCACTTCCGAGGTGCGCAAAACAAAAGGGTATTACTTTTTCTACACCATCGGAAATTTGCAGTAAGATGAACAGTGTTGGCGACCTTATGGTTCCTGATACCTTGTCGTGGGTAGATGAGGAACGTGACGTTAGCTGCTGGCTTGGTAATCCGATGCAGCGTGAGGCTTTCAGAAAGCTGTATAGTATTGCTGACCGCGTGCGTATTGCCAATGATCCACGTATAAATCAAGATTGGGACTATTTGCAGGCAAGTAACAATTTCCGCTTTATGACGACGAAGCCATCTAATGTCGGTCTTGACCGCGGCATTTATTCGTCACCGTTTGATGCGTTCACTAACTATATGAATATCTTGGGTGACTTTATAAGCCGAGTAAACTCTCTTTACCCTGAGGATATTGACAACGAAGAGCTTGATTCTCTTCTTACGGCAATAAAGAACCAAGGTGATGAGATTGAGGCTAAGGACAGTGAGATCGTCAGACTTAAAGCAAAGGTGGCTAAGCTTCAGGCTGAAGAGGAAAAACTGAAAGCAAAATATGAGAAGGTTGCCGAGAAGTTAAAGAAAGCTGGTGAGAAGAAAACTCCTGCCGCTAAAACTAAAGCGACTGAAAAAAGTACGGTAAAGGCTGTTTCTCAGAAGACTTCAAAGAAAGCAGTTAAGAAAGAAGATGAAGTTGTAGATACAGATGCCAATAAAAATTAATACGTATAGTTTTTAATAGAGACTTTTAATAATGTAGTCCAGGTGAGTAAATTCACCTGGACTTTTTCTTTCATTCCACAGCAATAATATTGGGAATACCTCATAGTTAGGTCCTTCGCAGTTTAGATAGTATTTTAGACAAAACCGACATCGGGCGATAAACATAAAAAATATTTTAGAGATTAGAAATTAGGGAATATGGATTAGACGTATAATAGATTATCTTATGGATTGTGTTGGATAGATTAGTATGAGAATAAAAAAAATCACGGAAGATAATTGTTTCTTCCGTGATTTTTTTAGTTATATATATCTTTTATTTCTTTGCAAACTTTCCGTTCCTTTTGGAAATGTAAATTCCCTGTTGGTTTGCTGATTCAATGCGTTGTCCGGTAGTGGTATATAAAGTATCCTTTATCGGCTTTTCGATTTCTTCATCAGAATCTTCATCGCCATGGATAGGGTAGGACGGAATACTTGTGTCGTTGGCAAACGTAAAGCGTATAGCCTTCGTACCAGTTGCAAGTGCACTTTGTCCGTTGGTACTCACCATATCCTGTGGCAGCCATGCTCTGTAAGCCTTCAACATTGTTCCTGTAAACTTATAGAAGCCCAGTCCCCATGTTTTGTTGGCAAGAACGTAGCAGTTGATGTTAGTTGCCGAGATGTCGTTCTTTGTTGGGTTGCCGGTGAGGATTGTCGGACTTGTGCATGAGCGTGATGTCGGAGTGAACGGGTGGATGCCCGCAGGACCATAAACCACGTAGCCCTTTTCTTTGTCGATTATTGTTACTGGTGTAAGTGTCATCGTGAGGTCGGTCACTTTTTCATCATCTGTCGTCTTGTCGTGGGCTGTTGCTGCATATACAGTTACGCCCTGTGGCACCTTGGCATTGAACGGCAAGCAGATGGTGCTCCAGCCGTAAGGCTCACCGTCTATAGTCAAGTCGCCAGTCTGTTTAATCTCCAGTTCGTAAGGGTCTTGCAGCTCAAAGAGTATTTTCTCTGTTGCAGCTCCCAGTCCGCCCATCTGGTTAGCTGCACGCACGCAGTAATAGCCGGAGCCATATCCTGTGATGTTCACGCTCGTGTCGGTGGTGTTCTCCTTGTAAATCCACTTGCCAGTATTCTCGTTGAGTTTGAACACGAAGTAGCATAGTGCCGACGGCTGAGCCTGCCATATCAAGTCGTCGTCGTCAAGCTCAATCTGGTCGTCCCATACCTCGTGGTTCTCATCCATATCAGCTTCAGCTCCCGACTTGGCGTCAATCTGCTTGCAGCGTTCGTTAGGCTCGAAGGCATCGGGACCGCCCATTATATTGCGGGTGGTATATTTTGCCGCAAGAGCATCACTGAGCACACAGTCGTCGGAACCAGGTGCCGGTGAACATGCCGAGAGAGAGCGGGTGTTGAGCGACAGCAAGTTGCCGGCTCCGTTCATGCTGTAGTATTCGTGGAAGCGGAGCACCAAACCTTCTCCCATCTTGTTCCAGCCGTAGTTTCTCGGCAGGGTGTACATTCTGGTGTTGAGGAATGTGCAAGCCGGAGATGCCGGAATTTTGTCGTCGCTGCTACCCCATGGGCGGGCAAGTGTCCAGTCGTTACCTTTCAGCAGTGTAGGGTTTTCAAGTTCCGGCATGATGTTGCAGTTGCTGAACACGTAGCCCCATTCCTGGTTTGCATCCGTAGACGGGGCTGCGATATTGTTTCCGCTTCGGTCGCGTACGATGATGTTGCACTTTTCAAACAAGATATCACCGTCGCCGCAGAGCCAGTCTACTACTCCGTAGAGGTCGCAGTTCTCGAAATATCCGCGGTAGTCTGTAGATACGTTGTTCGAATAATAGGTATCCTGGTAGCTCTTCAGTGCCACGTTCTTCATTATGCTCCTCTTTCCCTTGTCCTGGAAAGCTGCTGCACGTCCTGCTCCGCCGGAACTTTGTCCAGACATCGAGCCAAAATAGTCGAACTTGTTTTCCAGTGTCAAGTCCTCGGCATAGAAGTCTGTGGCACCACTTGCTGTGCGCAGCGTTGCCGTATAGCTGATGCCCTCTACAACCGGGTGGTTGTAGACGAGTGTACCGTCTTTGCTCTGTCCGATGACAGATACGTTCGGCTTTGTAATTTCGGTCAGTCCGTTGTTCTTGCCGTTCATCTCGGGGCGCGGTTTCCCCTTTTCGTCTTTCGGAACGGCGTCTCCTTCTGTAGCGCAGCTGATGGTAGTATTTCCCGACAGCAAGTATTCTCCGTCCGGCACGAAGATATAATAGCGTTTGCCGTCATCCTTCGTATTGCTGTTGGCAGCAGCAATAGCCTCGTCCATGGTTCCGTCCTTGCCTACAATGAAATCAAATTTCTCGTGCTTGTAGTTGTCTGCTTTATCCGTGATATGTAGAATCAGGGTAAGAGTCTGCTGACATTCCTTGCCATAGATATCCACAAATTTGCCGTCACCCGGCTTCACCTCGTATGTCAATGTAGAACCCAATGGCTGGTCCCAATATTTAAATACCAGTTCCTTGCCAGCTTTGGCATCGTAGTCCGTCCTGTCGTCGCTGATTGTTGCTTTGTTCATCATTCTGTTGAACACGATTTTCACCATACCGCTTTGCGGCACGTCGTATAGTTCGCTGCTCGGTGAGGTGTATTCCGTTCCGTTCACCTCAGCCTTTACAAATTGTGGATAGTCGGTAGGTTCGGCGAAAATGAATTCTATTGGAATTGTTTCAACCGTAATTCCACTCTTTGTCTTCACCGTGGCAACACAAGCCTTGGTAAGTATCGTTGCTGTTGTAGCCGTAACGGTTCCGTTCTCGGTGGCTGTACCTGTTACCTCCGGTATGGATTCGTCGGCGTTCATCCACGGGCTCACGGTAAATGTTATGTGTCCGTCTTTCTGTATCTGCGCTTTTATCTCATCGGCGGTATATGTTGTATTGCCGCATGATAGGGTAGTAATCTCAGGTTTCTTTGCTGTCTGAGGCTTGTAGGTCACGCTGAACAGACGACAGTAAGGTCCATCAATAAATTTCACTTTCAGATTTGATTCATCTGCAGTACACTCCTTTTGTGCTATGCTATTGGCAGTGGTCAGCTGTTTTCCTTCTATCTCAATTTTCTTTCCATTTTCCGATACAGTTTCCAGCGTGGCAACACAATGTGGGGTGGCTGTAAAGCCGATTACAGATCCTCCGTTGATTTGGATTCTTTCAGGTCTGTCGCCGTCCACGTTATTGAACTTACCATTTGTTGCATCCAGATCAATCTTCATGTCTATGCTCTTGCCGTCATTCTCAAGTTGGGTAACCAATATACCTTTTGTTTTCTGGTAGGCAATTGTTGGTGCACCGTTGTTCTTTGTGAAATTCCATATTGCCGTGGCATCAGAGTTGATGTCAAGGATATTAAAATCATTTGGTTCGAACTTAGGGAACATACGTACGTCTTTTGCTTCGGCTGTATAAGTAGAGCCGATAGCAAAGCGGTTATCGTTTTCGTCATACCAGTATTTCAGTGTGTTTCCTTCGTAATACAGGGTCTGGTTGCGCGGAATGGTGTATTTGTCTCCTGCTTCCACCCATGCCACTTCTGGCGGTGTTCCGGTGGCAAAGTCTCCGGCATTGTATGTGATATAATACGTGTCTTTTGCTTTGAAGTGAATCTCCAAGTTTCGGTGGGTGGTGATATTGAACTCCACTTCATAGCGTGTGCGCAGACTGTCGGCAAGTTCTTTTTCTGTTGGGTCTATCTCCCTGAGTACGAATACAGTGTTGTCTTTGTCGCCCCATGTTCCATCGGCATTTTTGCTCACCTTCGTTGTAGTGGAAACATCATTCAGTCCAACCATATTCACTGTGCCGTCGTCGTTCATTTCGAGCACAGCGAGAGGGTTGCCGTTTTTGTCTGTCTTTGCCGGGTCTACAATCTTGTCAAACTGATAACCGAACTTCCTGTTTATTGTCAGTCTCACGCGGTCGCCCTGATGGAAGGCGTGTCCTCCATCCTCAAGTGGCTTTATCTCTGTTCCCGATGCTGATTCTGTATTGGCTACCACACCACGTTCATTGTTGTCCACACTTGTGTGCAGGCTCACCAAGTTGGCAGCCTGTATATTCAGCTCCAGCCACTGGTAATAGGAGTAGTCGTCGCCGATGCGTATTGCCACTCGGTTGGCAGAACTTGTTGTGGTATATGTGTACACATACATTTTTTTGCTGTCGGTCTTCTCGCGTTCCTGTTGTGTGCGTTCTTCGTCGAGTGTAGGCACCACGCCGTCGAATGTCGTTGTGGTAATCTTGCCGTAAGTCAGCATCGAAATCTTTGTGCCGGTACCGGCAGGAACCCACAGCGTGGTGCCCGGTCCGAAGGCGCACCAGTCGTCGAGGTCGGTGTTGCGGATATATCCGTCTTTGCCCGTGTCACACCATATTGCAGCATCGTGGTCGTGGGATTTGTCTTCTCCTCCCTCCATGACCTCGATATATGTCTTTGCAGTCCAGAATGGTTTTTCGTTCTTGCCGATATTCACTTCCTGGGCACATACCTTGCGTCGCTGCAGCTTGTTAGCATCGTCATATTCGCGAATTTCGCGTGCAAAGTCGTAGCGTATGGTAGTCGGACTGAGCCTGTTGTCAGAATTTGCTTTGTTCTCTACAAATACAGGCACAAGAGTAATTTCTTCGTTAGGTGTTTTGAATGAGTAGAGCTGTCCTGGCTCGTAATGATTAGTGCCGTCGCTGCCATCCTCTATCCAGTATTGCAGGGTTGAACCCTTGTTGCCGTCTTCGTTTTTGTAGATAGTATAGTTTGTAGGGATGGCAAACGAGCGTACGTTTGTCAGAGCGTTTGGAGTGATGCTGTATGCTCCTTTATATGCCTCGCTTGCAGCATGATCCATGCCATCGGGCAGTTTAAAAACTACGCTGCCGATGTTTCCAAGTGTGAAGTGGGCATATATTGTCTGGTCTGCAGCTCCCATCTTGAATACGTACGGGTTCGTTTGCGACAGATTCGTTGTTCCGTCGCTCCAGTAACCCAACATATAGTTTCTCGATGCCTCTGCATTTGTAGTAATCTCAGTGCCTTCTTCATACCAACTCTCCACCTGCAACAGTTTATCATCATCGTTGCGGGTTTCTTGATAGAAGTTATCGTATATAGGCTTGAGGGTTACATTACCTAAGGTTATATCCGCAGACTTCACTGTGAGCTTATGCAGACTCTTGCGCTCAAAGTTTGACGTAATGATATTCTTACCGTCAGCTACTGTATATTCGAACGACGCTTCCTTTATTGTCGTTCCGTTAGCATCAGTTTCTGTATAGGTGTATCCGTAATCTTCTGTTACGGTTACAGTCACCACATCACCTTCCTTATACCGCTTGCCGATATTGCTGCGTGGTGTGGTCTCTGCCGTTTCCGTATTCTTCAGCGTTACCGTTATCTTTCCTGCATTTTCTGCTTTCTCGTTGGGGAATTTTACTTCATCGGGATTGGTTATATTATTTGTGCAGATGATGCTCGGCAGGTCTGGGTAGGTAACGGTGATGTCTTTGTAGAAGCCCCATTTATCCTTTGTATTTCCAGCCTTTAAAACGTTGATGGTGACTTTTGTTGCATCTCCCTTATAGGTGTAAGTGATAGTCTTCTTGTCTGTTGAAACAACTGCGTCCTTTACTTCCAGTAAATAACTATTTTCGTCGCTGACAGTGATGTTGGCATCATCATCGTTTGTTCCGAAGTGTGTGAAATAATTGAAACGTGAATCAACCTTGTTTGAAGCATGCAGGGTGATTTCCATTCCATAGACTGCAGGCAAAGAGAATTTTACTCCGTCATTGAACTGTCCTCCTAATCCGGCAAAACTGTTTATATCAGAGTCCTGATTTGTCACTTTTCCGGTTGTAGCATCCATATAAAGAGTTACGTCATGCTTTTCTCCTTCCACAGTTACAGATTTTGTGTAAGGTGCTTGCGCCTTCTGTAGATTGAAAGCCGGTGCTTCCCTATAGTCGAAAAGCCATACCACTTTTATCGGACTGTTTGTGTCAGTCAGATCTATTGTGTTTGCTTCCATCTTTGGCTTCAGCGTAACGGTTTCTGTGAAGACATACTCCTTGTCTGCCTCATATACGCTGGTGCCGTCGGTCCATCCCTTGAACGACCATCCCTCGCGATAGAACAACTGGTTGTCTGGCATCTTTGCTATGCCGGTCTGCGGATCGCACAGAATGTCGCTGATGGATGTGTTGCCGACAATGTTCAGTCCGGTGAAGTTAAACTTCACATATACCGGTTTGTAGTTGAACAAATCCAGTGCATGGATATATGTTCCGGCTGGAATATTTATAGTCAGTGTTGTTGGCGTGTCGCCCACATAGTCTATTCCTTGAACCGTAGCATCCGTAGTTGCCTTGGCACTAAAACTGCTTATTGTGTTTCCGTCTCCGTCGGCAACAGTTATTGTGCCGTCTTTGCTCTGGTTGCAGAGGGTAAGGTCTATATGTGCCGTCTTTGCCACTTGCAGTTTTATTGTTCCTCCCTTGCTGAAGCCCCAGCCGTGCTGTGCGTCATGCCATGCGCCGCCTTCTATACCGGTTATCAATTCATGGTCTTCAGGGTAGAAATAGCGCTTCGTCATATCGTAGGTGTAACGACTGTTGTCTGTGATACTTTCAATATCTGTAGCCTTTGCAAAGAGATTCAGGTCTACGGATAGCTCTGAGCCTTCAAGCACTTTCTCAGCGGTAGTGCCAACGCCGTCAAACCATCCTCTGAACCTTTGTCCGCTTGGAACGGTAACCATGGCTTCCACTCCTTCTTTAAATTTCAGCGGTTCGCTTGCCGAAACAGTTTCCTTATCAAGAACTGTTGTGCCGTCGGTGTCGTAATAGGTGATGTTCACATCCTCCTTTACTTCCACGTTGCCGTAGATTTCAAGGGAGGTCATGTATGCGTTATTATTACTATCAATATTATAGAACCATAACTGGACATTCTTGCGTTTTACTTCAACTTCTACTTTTTGGCCGCTGGCTGGATTGGCTGCTTGGTTTGATAGCGTTACCCAATCAGCATCACCGTCACCTTTTACTTTTAGTCCCCAACCTCGTTTAGAACTCGTAGCTGCATGTACAAACGATATCGTTGTAACATCAGCAATCGGAGATGTCTTTATATATGTAGTTTTTGTTTTAGCACCCATCAAGTTACCTACGGTTGCAGGATCTTTAAATCTATCATTGCCATTTTTATCCTTCGGCCAACTTGTAGGGTCGACTTTAATCTCTTTTAATTCAAAATCAAGAGTTTTACCACCTGTAATGTCTTTTGTTACAATTACAGAACTTGAGGCATTACTTGCATTCTGTTTTTTCCAATCCTGAAAATCCGTAGAATACAAACACTTCTCCTCGTAGACAGGTGGATACTGGGTTACGGAGATGTAATAGATGTATGTGTTAGTTTTTGCTCCACTTGCATTTGAACCTACAGCATTAATCTCTACATAGCCTTTTTCTACGTCTTCTGCTTTGGCTCTATATATGTTTATTTCACCGGTAGCTGGATTTCCACCGATATATAAGAAATCAAGAGGATAACTTGTATTTGGTTTAGGAATGTGTATTTCTACAACATCTTTTGTAGAAACAACAGGGATATGTATTATTGTACCCTTGTTGAATTGAACACATTTATTCCCTGTCATATAATCAAATTTTCCAGAACTTGAACTTGCATCTATATCTAATACTATTGGTGTGGCATCAGTTGGACTCATCTCAAAAGCAGCAAGTGTACCTGTTTCCTTTTGTAATTTAAAATCAGTACCCTTGCCATTAGCGAAGTCCCACTTCGCCACTATCGGGTCACTTCCAGCCCACGCAGCGTTCGTCCATCCCATCAAGATTATCATCATGACGGCATGTAGTATCTCTTTGCCAAATATGTTATTCTTTGTTTTCATATATCGAGAGTTTTTTATTTCGTTATTTATATTGTTGCTTTTTTATTCAACCGCTACTTTTGCCTTACCGAAGAGATACAAGCCAGAAGGGAAACCGCTGTATGTGGCGGTGCCCGGCTGAATGTCGAGCTTGCGGAATAGCTGACCGGCGGCGGTGTATACATCGAGCAGCATTGCTTGCGTGCTCTCTATGCTAACACGATGGTTGCCGATAGGACGAACGTTGAAGCTATGTGCATCATCGCTATCCTCATCGTTGTTGTCCATATCTGGAGAAATCTTGTCTATACCAGTAGGTTCGGCAATATTGATAACCGAAGGCACGGCAGAGCGAGTCTTGGCTCCAGATGTAGCCACAGTCATATATGTGCGGAATGGCATGACGGTGGATAGGGTAGAGGCATCGTCGAAAGCCGTACCGTCGGCATTCATTCCGTAGATGCTGCCATCCTGCACCTTCGTTGCGGTATAACAGCCCTGGTGAGAATAGTTTCCTACAGTTGTGGAAATATTATCTGTTGATGTTACAGGGATATTTACCGTGCCGTTTCCGTAGTGTGCAGAGTTAGCATTCTCCGGTCCGTAGGCATTGAAGGTAACGGTCTGCGCTACATCCTTTTTGCCCGTAATGTTATTATAGAACTTGCTCGAGAGGTCGAACTCGTAGTACTGTTCTCCCGGGAAGCGTACAATGTACGGCACGTTTGCAACCTGCAATTGATAGCCCTCGTAGGTGTGTGCCTCACCATAATATGGATTGGCAGTCTTGTTGTAGAGACGATCCTCGTAGGTGTTGATGAAGAATGGGTTGTCGAAATCGTATGTAATGCTTTCGCACAGAGAGTTGCCATTCTTGTCGACAGGAGCGAAGAGAGGAGAACCGCCGTCGGCAGTGCTGCCAGCAGCGCCAGGGCGCTGGAAAGTGGCAAGCGTCTTGCCGTTGTTATCTTGTGCCGTCGACATAAAGCCACGGAGCCAGTATTCATGATGCAAATCATGAATGTTCTTGGTCGGGTCTGAGAGCTCTTCAGCAGTCGGCGTGCCATAGAAGTGGGTAATCTCGCCATTGAGAGAAGCCTCCGCCTTATCTACAGTGAACGGCAAGCAGATACCCTCCCATGCACCGGTATTCTTCTCTGCATAATATTGCGGATTGCGAGTATACCATGCACGGTTTGTTACCGAGAAAGCAACCGGAACACAGAAATTGTTGTTTTCGCACGACTCCCCTTCACTATTCTTTCCATCAGGAGTACGCTCCACAAGATGGAGTAGGGCTGTTGTGAAGTCTTCACCATTTCTATATACATGATGTCCTTTGATGATATACTCATTAGTTTTCTCGTTGTAACCGAGAGACTGTTTTGCAACATCATAGACATCATTGTCTTTGTTCTCATCATTTTCCGCAGTATAAACAAGAAGGTTTTGCGTTACTCCGTCTTTGATATTCATGCCGTGGAACACAGAGGCATTGTCATTAACTGGCGGGTAGTATACCGCATTTGCCGTAGTGCTTGCGCTTGTCATGCCGATACCATTCGGCAGGTCGTTCTGACAGGTGAAATCGATAGCCGTAGTTTTGGCATTATGAACATAGGTGTCCATATTGCTGTTGCCATAGTTATAGGCATTGTAGTGGAAAGCATCGAGTTTAGTGTCGCCATAGTAGCCAGCCGTACGATAGACACGGGTAGTCATATAGTTGAGCTGATGCGACCATACCTTGTCGTTATACTGCTGATAACCGATGGTAGATGGATAGTCGGCAGGTGTGGCCTGCAGCGATTGCCCCCAGAAGAGGAAGTCGTTCATCTTCACCGTTGCATCAGCATCATGGTTGTCGTTAAATAGAGGTTCATAGGCAACAGGTGTTGAAATGCCGACGGACGAAGATACTTGCCTTGCTTTGTCTATGGTATGTGTCTGATCATGACGCGTTTCAGCCTGACCATAGTTAGGCAAGTCGCTGTCTTTACCTGTTCGGAGATAAGTAATACCCGTTGTCCTGCCCGTAATGGCATCAGAGCGGTGAGCATACTGATAGTCGCCGTTGGCATAGAAATCATATATATATTTCAGGGCAGCCTTATCCTCTTGGCTATTGTTGCTGTAGCGGGCACGGAGATAATACTCGTTAAGGTCGTAGGCAACACGTCCGGAACGGAAGTCGGCAACGGAGTAATGACTGTCCACAGTGCCGTCCATGCGGTAGACAACAGGTGTAGAACTACTGCCAGAGGCAGGGCTATACTCGAAGCAGCAGTGGTAGTTACCGAGCTTGCCGTTCGTTGCCTGCATATTAGAAATCTTACCGCTTGTAAGACCTAAGTTGTACACATTACCCGAGATACTGTTGAACAGACATCCTCCGGGTTTCAGCCCAGATACAATATGACCGTTGCCATGAGCTGTTCCTGCGAAATCAGTATGACCAGAGCCGTCGTAATCGGCAGATGAAATCGTCAGATTGTTCTGAACGACAAACTGTGCGCTTGCGCCGTATCGCGGCACTTCATACAGGTTAGGCTCCCAAATCTCACCGTTCTTCTTGACTCCAATCTTGACATATTCCTTACCGTCTATAATGTAGCCGCCATCCTTACCGGTACCGATAGTATCAACAAAGTTGATGAAGTCAGAGAGGTCGTTCTGGTCATTGATATAGATGCGCGGCTCAGCGAAGTCCTTTTCAGCATTAGCCCTTGCAATAGCCTTGGCAAGCTGCAAGTTTATTCCCGACTGCCCCGGATACATCTTGTGATAGTTGTGAATCAAAAGAGTGTCGGCTGCTTGCATCTCAACAGGGAAGATCTTGTCGAGACCATTCATGGTGATGCCGAGCTGCACGCCATAGCCATTCATATAATAATAAGCCGGAATGTCGAGATAATCCTCGGTTTTGTCGTAGAAGCAATCCTTGAATACGCCAACGCCTTCCTTCTCACCTTGCTTGTAAGAGTCGTAACCTTCAGCAACAGTTCCAACTTCCCAATCCGTATCATCAATGAACGACAGGTTGCCTTTATCGTCCTTCTTGCATCTTCCGATACGCCAATAATATCCGTTGGCAGAGAACGACTGGTCGCCCTTGATACTTACCTTATTCTTCTTAATACGAATCATTTCGCCAGGGAGGGCACAGTTCTCGATAGTGATATTACCCTCAATAGTAGGACCCTGCACGTATTCTATAGTGAGGTAGACGGTGTAGGTGTAGTGGCGAGGAACTGCACAGTAATATATCGGCTCGTCAACTTTCACATCTGTAATAGAAATATTTTTATATCCGTCGTCAGATGTGTCGTCTCTTTCGAAAATACTATCTGGATTCACCTTTGTATAATCCTCGATAAAGCCGTTCTTAATATAATAGTCAGTTCCCGCATTCAGGGTGCTGTTGGCTGGCACTTCGTCATAGCCACCGTTTTCATTCTTCGTATAGAACATCGCTGCAGCGATTTTGCTGATAACGGGTACGTTTTTCTCTTCACTTGTATAGCTCTTGTATGCAGGAGCTGTAAGGATAAGAGTGGCAAGACACTTCTTTGAGAGATGCTTGTTGAAATAGTCAGAAGTGGTGTTGTTTACATTGTCTTGCAGCTGGAATGTTATCTTGGCATCATCTTTCAAACCTGTAGGCAGGGTGTTCCTTGTTATGTTTGCGATACCTCCGTTCATCGGAAGGAGGGCAGCAAAGCCCTTGTCTGCATCTTCCTTTTCCTTGTCAGGGTCAGAGTACTCTTTTGATGCGGCAGCACCTACATAAAGCTTGTATTTGCCGTATACGTCATTACCGTCCATATCCTTATTACCCTTAGTATAGTTGCGATTTTCAAGATCGCAACTGTATTCTGTATCGTCCTCCGGGTGACCGCTACGCATCTTCCAACTGAACACTTTTACCGGCTGACCGCCTTTTAGTCCGGAAAGAACCGTCAGACCGTCGGAGTTGTCGCTGTTGAACTTCATGTTGTCCTTATACGTATAGGCTGTGATATGAACATTGTAATAGTAGTTGAAACCAGTAACATACCAATAGTGAACAGCCTCCGCTTCATCAGGATTATCCTTTTTGTCATTCAAGTCCTCATATCCCGTAGGGAAACAGTCGTCAACGATGAAGTGTCCTTCCTGGGCAGTGTAAGGATAAACAAAGTTTCCAGTAGTCTCAAGGAAGTCCACATCATGCTTGTTTCCATTTTTGTCTGACGACCGCTTATGCACGTTGTCGGCATATACATATCCACCACCTTCGTCAGGACGCGCATCTATGAGGTTCATCTCTATGACGCCATAGATAGGACCATAATAGATATTGTCCTCCACCTTGTGGTTACTGTCATACGTCTCCTGTACACCCTGAATCTTTAGGGCGTAGCCAGAGGCAATACCAATCATGTTCTTTGCCGTACCGTCGTTGCGCTTCTGGAACAAAGAAACGATGCCTTTGTTCGTTCCGCTGAAATAGTCGTCAATATAAGCCTGCTTGACTGCTTGATATGACATACCATTAAATCCATTGCCGGAAGAAGGCAGAGCTCCTGTACCGTCGCGCCATTCGTCTTTGTCAAATTCCACGTTTGACGTAATTGCACCGACATAGTGGATATTGTTTGCAAGACCCATATAGTTACGTGAACGCTTAGTATAGATACTCTGTAATTTACTCTTTGAATCAAGTTGTACATTTACGGCATGCATCTGAATCTCGCCGACACGAGCGATAGAGTAGGGCGTCTTGTTTGTAGCGTTCGTAGCATAGTCGCGTGCTCCGAGCACGTTGAAACAGTTGTCCTCCAGACGCAAGATGTCAAGTCGCTGGAATGTATTCAGAATCTTTGCCGTGGAAACCTTGTAGCTTGCAAAGCCATAGCCCGTAAGGTCTGCACTGCGGAAGCCCTGGGCATACGACTGGTGACCATCGCCGAAGATACCGCCCTCGCTGTCGTATTCATAGATATTCTTGTCAGACTCGCTCTGCTCATCAGGATAATTTTTTCCATACCTGTAAGTATCCTGAAGAGATATATAGCGATAGTTGTCGCTCTTGTCCATATAATAGTAGCCATAGAGGTCGGTACCGTCTGGCAGAACAATTTTCTTCATCTGCTGGTGAGAGATGGTGATATGGTCGCGGTCTTTCGAACCATAGCTCGATACTTCAGTGCGGTCGCCAACGAGCACGGTGGTATTTCCTCCAAAGCCTGCCGTTGTTCCGCCAGGCAGATTCTTCAGCTCCTCAATATGCTTGTCGTTTGTCGTAAATGCATTGTCGATATTATACTTAGGCGTAAACTTCAACACCGTTGTAGCATTAGCCAACACCGAAGTACCCTGACCTACGGAATATCCGCCACCATAAACAGCCTCGCCAATCTGTATGTTGATATTGTCCCAGCCTACAGAAGGCGTTGCTGCAGGAATCTCCTGGAAGTAGTAAGATTTGTTGCCTGTAATATCCACATTAGTATTGGTCAGACTGTCATATTTTGCCACGATATCCTCGTAGACAGCCTGCGAGATTACGTCGTCCGTAATGAGGTTGATGCTCTGCTTGATAGTTTCCGATGCGAGGTCTGTACGCAGAGCACCATTTTCCGTCTTGTCGACATGGTCGATATACTTGTTGTTTTGGTCGGCACGGTTAAGGATGTATCGCCCGCTGACATAGTGGTCCGGATGAACCTTATAATATTTCGGATAGCCCACCTTGACCTGTGTAGAGCCCCACACATAGCCAGAGTATGAACCGCCGGTTACAGCCTTGAACACATGACCGTTGAACACCTCCACGTTTGTCATACCGATAACATTACCCTGCTGACCTCCGCCGTAAATAAAGTTGGCAGAGGTGCCCGATGCATTAAATACATTTTGTATAGTAGTTGTAGAAGCGTCAGCAGATGATGAAGTCTGTTCGGTAGTCTCTGGGGCTTTGCATGCCAAGCCCTCGGCAACCTTGATATTAGTGTTGCCGTAAACGTAGCTCTCCATACCATATCCTGCACCGTAAACGTTTAGAGCAGCGTATGTAGGGTCAGAAGAAAGAAGTTCATTAGACTTTTCGAGCTTCTCCTGAGACTTGCCCTCAAGCATATCGCTGACGAGGTTTATGGTGATGTCGCCACGCACCGTACCCGTTTTGTAGCATCCTCCAAAGACATTTCCGCCATAATAAGCTCCGTTTTTCTCTTTCGGTTGGAATTTGCATTCCACATTGAGCTTGATAAACGGTTCTTGGGAGTGAGCCAATCCGAGCAGGTATCCGCCCTCATGTTCCACTTTACCCTTGAAGTCGTAGTTGGCATTGTTGCATCCACCCACAATCTGTTCGGTGATAGTCAGACCCTTCGGGAAAGTATATTCAAAAGCATTGCCGTTATCGTCAGGATAAACGTTCATGTTGCCTCGGTTTCCGCCGCAGCAGAATGTGCCTATGATACAGTTTGTCAGTCCATCGCCCGTTTCACTTCCGTTCCAATTCAGCGAAGCCTGGATATCTGTCTCTACTGGTTGGAAATAAAGGTCGAGCAGGTGAGGGTAGACCGTAGGACGGTCGTCGTTTTTAGTAGAGAGATACAGCGTACTGATACCCTTGTTCGACGGGTCGTTCTTCCAGTCGATAGTATCACCAAGGTTCAGTTCCTTGGTGAAGTCGTCGATGTCTCCATTCAGCTTTTGGAACTTGTTCATAAAGTTGTTGTCCTCAGAAGCTGAGAATAGAGCATCACCGTTGCATCCCATGAATACACGTCCGATATTGACGTTGCTGCCGATATTGAATTTTATAAAGCCGTCGGTATCATCATCTGATATACTTGCCGGCTTCACTTTCTGCACCTGCTGCACGGTGGCAGAGTTTCCGCCGCCATACACATCACCCTTGATGAAGACAAAGTCATCTGTGTCGTTGCCCATAATGTTGATATTAACCTTGTTTGTGAGCGGACGCCAAGAGTTTATGTTCACAATCTTTGCAGCATCGCTTGCCGCCTTATACGAAGGCATAGTCTCGCGCATAGGAACGGTATATACCAAAGGTTCCGTTTCAGAGTTCGGGTCGTTAGGATTAAGCGGATAATGCTCGTTCACGGTAACTTGAGTATGCCCCTTTCTGTCGAGGGAATACAGATAGTCGCCGTTGCCGGCGCCATATACGTCTCCGTAAATCTTTCCACCATAAATATTTATGTGCGTTCCGTCTCCACCATTGTCGGCAAAATATCCGGCATTGTCGAGAGTAACATTAACATATCCCGACACGTCGTTACCTCCATAAACATCGCCATGAATATAAATGTCTTCATTAGTGAGTCCACTTGTAGATTTCTCGGTAGTACCGATATTGACATACGTATTCTCGAGCACATCGCCCATCAGGCCGCCACCGAAGATATCCCTTGAGTCCACAGCCTTCACGTCCACGTTTGTAGCTTTCACCGAGTTGTAGAAGCCACCGCCGAACATGCGTCGGCAGAACACGCCGCCGTCACCCATGATATGCGTCTCGCCCAACACCTTGCCAGAGTAGCCGCCGCCCACGATATCCATCACCGAATATCCGCTCAGGAAGTGCTTGTATTCCTCGCCTTCCGTTATATCATTATCTTTGATAGACCCGCGTCCTTGCATCTGCACATTCACGTGAGTGTCGCCGAGTATCGTTGTGTTTTCGCCATATCCACCGCCGAATATTCCGAAGTGAGGCGAACCCACCTTTTCGTAAACTTCCTTCCACTCGTCGCGTTCAAAGAATTTCTTGCCGTCCGATTGTCCGGAAAGTACCTGTGTGTCATCGTAAATCAGACCCTTGATCATAGTGAGATAAGTGTTGCCACTATTTTCAACAAGATTTTCGTTGCTGTCTTTCTCTCCCACAACGCAAGCCTCGTTTCCACCTCCATAGATGTTGTGGTTGATATAGAACTTGCGTGCCGTTGGGTCGTACTGCGGAGAATACGTCTTGTCGCCGATAATTGACGACGGTTCCCAGAATCTATTGTCTGGGTTCCAATAAGAAGTAAGCAGCACCTGACCGCCAACAATAACCATATTTGTATTTCCGGTAACGTCGGCAGATGTTACGTTAATAACCTCGGTATTGTTCACCGTCAGCGTGTCGCAGCTTCCCCATCCGCCGCCGAAGATATTGTGGCCAATGTATCCGTCGTTGATAGCCAGGATAGTATTGCCGTATACTGTACCGTTTTCGCATCCGCCATAAACACGGTTGAAGATGTAAGGGATTATTTCTTTATTAACCCCTGCGGCAGGGTGCTTCATGTTTCCGTCAGAAGGACTCTTCCATTCCTTAGTATCTTCATTATAATAAGGATAAGTCATCCCCTCTGCAGGACGGTCGATAACGATGCATGTGTTGCCGTAGATGCCGCCAAGTTTTGTATAGTCGGCACACTGCGACTTCTTTCGTCCACTTCCGCCGGCGAATATCTGCGAGAAGATGGCACCACCACGGATATTCACGAGTGATGTGTAGTTCTGTGGCGTAGAATATGCCTCATGACCAATTTCTTGAGCCTTAGCCTTCATATCCTCGGTACCCACGTTTGCCACGTCGCCACCTCCATACACGCTACCGTATATCTGGGTTCTGTCGATGATATTTTTTCCACTTACGATATCCTCGCCATAGATATTCACCTCAGATTTTTTGTTTACGCGAGCCATGTCGGGGAAATCGATAATGTCTCCCGAATTACTGAAATCCACAATGCTCTTACCGTTCACTCTCACCGATTCCACTCCGGCACCGCCGCCGTAGACATTTCTTGCCACGTAGCCGGATTTCACAAACACCTTAGAATTGCCGCCGATGCTTCCGAAATCATATTTTGTGCCGTCGGCAATGTCGCCGTAAGGCACATGACCGAGACCTGCACCATAGATGTTACGGCAAGTAAGCTGACAGTCAGTCTCCACGTAAGTGTCTCCCACAACATATCCGGAGAATCCGCCACCGTGAATCTCAAAGAAAGTGCTGTTGGGCACACCGAGTTCCCAAGCCATACGTGTCGTGCGGTAGCGCTGATACGTTTTTCCCTCGTTGTCAGAACCGTCAGAACTTCCGTAATAGCGTCTCTTGTCGTCGTTTGATATTGTTGTAAAGTCATCTGCAAACCTGTTTATCAAACTTCTGTATCTCTCGCCGTCAGCATGTTGGTTTAAATATCTGATTTTCTTTCCGTCAATTTCAATGGCGTCACTTCCGTCAGCGTTGCTGCGGGCACCAGGCTGCACATACACCTTGGCATTGCCCACCTTGGTATTTGCACCATATCCCGCACCAAACACAGAGAACTGCGGATGTGCCGTATTGTTGTTGGCAAGCACCCAGCAGAATCCCTGCAGCGTGGTGTTATCGAGCAGATTCACAAGGTTACCCTTGCTGTCGGGAATATCTGTCAGCGGAGAGTGGTTAATCACAACCTCAGCCTCTCCCGTACCCGTAGCCGGCGTTTCAGAGAGCATATTGTCGACAGAAGAGTTTGTGTATGTACCCACATAACAAGCACGGTTTCCGCCACCAAATATATTATGATTCTTCTTGAAAGAAATAGAGTTTATATCGAAGAATTTCTTAGTGCTTTCGTCCGTGCTCAGCTTCTGTATTACGTTTTGCAGCTTCATCAATGTAGCATTGTCGGCAGTCGAAGGATCCTGCATCGCAAACGCAATCTTGCGGAAGTCGATGTAGTCATCACACACCTTGGCGTTGTCGGCATCGCTTGCCGTCCATTTCAGTTTGTTGCCGTTGATGTCGGCAATCTGGTTCCATATCCATGAGCCACCGTCGATCTGCACCTTGGTATTGCCCAGGATGTTGGCATAAGTGCCGTTGCCAGCCGTGTCCTTCTTTCCGAGCACCTGGTTGAGAATCTCCATCGAAGTTGAAGCACCAGTATTCTGGTCGTCCTCCGTGTCGTCCTTGGTGATAGGCACGTCGCCGTAGCCGCCACCGAAGATGTTAAGACCGAGCATACCGCCCTCTATATGTACGAGCGTGTTGCCGTCCACCGTGCCGTAGGCGCATCCGCCATAGATACGGTTCCATACATAAGGTTTTATGTTGTCTGCATCGTCAAAGTCTGCACCCGGTTTGCTGTCGGTTACATGCACGAGCGTGTTTCCGTTGATGCGTCCCACATTATAGTATTCTGTAGCCTTGGCCTTTGTAAGACCCTTGCCGCCACCGGACACTTCGCCGTAGACGTTTCCGCCGATGATGTTCACGAAAGAGCGGTAGTCTTTTGCTTCATAGCTAACAAACGCCCCGTTGTTGTTTTCGTCAAGAGTAGAGACGCTCGATGCTGCAACGGAATAATCTTGAGTACCCACCTCACCGACGTTTGCCATATCGCCGCCACCGAACACTTTACCGTATACGTTGGCATCGTCGGAAACCTCCACCATAGTAGTACCGATTACGCGCGCCACATCAGTGAAGTGAATACCGTCGGGAGTCTTTGGTGCCACACCTGCACCGCCGCCGAACACGTCGCCGTAGGTTTTTGCACCCTGTATGTAAACCTCCGTCTTTCCTTTCACCTGTCCCGTGGTGTTGTTCTCTGTAGACTCAGGGTCACCGAAACCACCGCCGTAGACACGGTGCAGGAAAGTCTGTCCGTCTACAGTCACCTTCGTATCGCCATTTACAATACCAGAGTAACCGCCACCCATAACACCGAGGATGGTGAAGTTAGGAATACCCTTTGAGTTGTCGAACACAGGCATTGTAGATTCGCTTTTTGCAATAGCTTTTTTGCGAGCATTGCGGCGAGCTTTCTTTTTGGCTGCTGGCGTGGAATCATCTTCAAACAGGTCGTTGTTGTGGTCTTTTGCGAGCTGGTCGGTGTTGTCATCAGTCTCGGCATCGTATATGCCGTAGTCGCCCTCCACATCAACAAGCACATCGGTATTGCCGACAGATGTGTTGGCACCATATCCTCCGCCGAACACAGAGAAGTGAGGATTGTCGTTGTCCGTATATGATTCTTTCCATTCCTGAGTCTGGAGCAGAGAGAACGGTGTCATACCCTTGAGCACCGTAACGTATGCAGTTCCGCTTACATTGCAGGCAAGATTACCGCCACCATAGATATTGTGAGGGTTAATGTATTTGCCATTATCAAAGAATTGAGTAGGGTCGGGAGTGAGTGTTTCGCCATCTTTCCCCTTCACTGTAGAATCCCAAGTATAGAACGTGTTGTCGCTCTGCCACATCTTGTTCCATACCACGTTGATAGAGTATTTGTCGTTCTCTTTGTCTACATCGTTACTCCTTTGGTCCTCCGACAAGGTAACGCTTGTATTGCCGGTGATATCGGCAGACGTATACAAGTCAGAAGACAAAAGCACACCGCTTTCGTTATAAATTCTTCCCTTTCCTCCGCCGAATACCTGTCCGGCAAAGTTTGCAGCATAGATATTTACATTAGTGTTTCCTTCCACCTGTGCCAGGTTTCCGCCGCCGTATATGTCGCCATAAATATAAGGAGCCATTTCCGTAGAGCCATAGAACGAAACGGAAGTGTTGCCGATTACACGTCCCACCAGTTCCGGACTTTGGGTGTCGTCATTAATGGTAGTAACCGTGTCGAGTCTCTTCTTCTTTCCGTTTCCGCCGGCAAAAACAGAGCCGCGGATATCTGCCTTGTCGTAAATATTTAAGGTAGTGGCATTATTGTCGCCATTATATTTAATCTGTGCCATATCACCGCCACCGTAGATATTCTTGTAGAACGTTCCGCCGAAGATATTTACGGTAGATTTGCCATATATCATAGCCATGTTGTAGAGAGTAGATATTTGGTCAGTTCCTTTCAACTTAGCGTCAGCCACACCATATCCACCGCCATAAACAGGACAATGGAAAATTCCGCCATGGATATCCATTTCCACATTGCCGTAAGTCTTTCCCAAATCGGTATAGTCAGAGGCAGTTCCACCATAGGGATTTTGCTGATAATAATAGTAAGTGCCACGTCCGCCGGCAAAGATACCGTTCTTACAATAGAACTCACCGCCGTTAATGGTCAGTGATGTAGCGTTTCCTTCTTTGTTTCCGTATATGTTGCCACCATATATACTTGGCTTAGGCAGGTTGTCTCCATTATTTTTTGTCCACAATCCAGAACTCATATATCCGCTACCGCCAGCATAGATACCGTCGATAGTTTCAGTAGACGAACCGAACTTGCCGCCGTTGATAACAATCTTGGTGTTGGTTTCTGTTGGGTCAACATCCGTATAAGTATTATCATTGCCATTGTAGCAATGATATTTGATTAGGTTGTCCTTGGCTTCGGCATACGGACCATAGAGCATCACGGTCTTTTCAGTGTTCCAATATGGTATGCTCAGGTCAGGCGTGTGCGTTTCGTCAGTGTCATTTCCATATCCGATACCGTTCATACCGCCGGCACCGGCTCCATAGATACCGCAGAATATCACATTCTTTTTTTCGTTGCCATCAGGCAGTATCTTGAATGTACCTCCATTGATGGTAATAGTGCTGTAACCATAAAACGGGTTGTTCACGGTAATTCCGTATTCTTGTCCACGTCCAGTACTTCCTCCGTAGAGCTCAGTGATTATAACACGGTCGTCTCCAGTTTCAATCGTATTGTTTACAGAAGATGCTGGGTCGATCAGAATGTTTGCACGCCCCATAAATGAGTTGTCAGGTATGGGGTATTCTTTATCATTGTATCTCAATTTCGCATTGTGCTGATTACCCAATGTACCATTAACCACACGACCTATACGTCCGCTCTTGATAACGATGTCAACATCGGCATACATCGCACCCTCGTGGTTGCCGGCAAGAACGATACCGATATCGTAGTCGTTTTCCCTTGTCTCTCCTGTAAGAAGTTTTCTTTTTTCATTGTGTTCTTTATTCCACTCTCTGTCAATATCAACATCAATAGTACACTTGATGGGCAAATTAGGAGTACCCATTGCACCATTTTGCTTAATGATATTACTATTGTTTCCAATTTGTCTACCTCCAGTACAGATACAAGAGTAGAAACCCGATATGATTTTGATCTTAAAGCCGTCGCGTCCATGAGGCAAAGATTCTTCGAAATTTTTGATTTTCTTTTCTGTGTCCAGATTTGGGAATCTGGCATCGTTGTTTAAGCCACCAAAGATATGGAAAGCGTTTGTTACGGCACCGTCGATAGTGCTATATCCAGGCAACAATCGGTCATAACCAGTCATTCTTATGCCCTTTCCCATCTCCAAGTTATGGTATTGGCAGTATATGATGCTATAGGTGTTCGTGATTCCCTTAAAAGTAACATTCTGGAACCTTGTATCGCCCCAGATCGGAAAGGCACCATTGACCATAATGACACCTTCATAGTCTGTCTCCTCCCATTTTCCTGTTATAGTAACGTTGCGGCATAGAGGCGAATTGTCCACAACATTCTTCCAGTCTTCATAAGAAATGTTTTGATCAGTTCCTTCGCCCTGATAGTTCTTGGTAACAGAGAAGCCAGTTTTAGGATCGTTGGTAACTTCAAAGCTACTTTCTCCTATAAGTACGATATAGTTATCGCTCCACGAGGCGTTTTTCGAAAGCTTGCTGTAAGCACCCTTCCATGTTGTCATAGGCTTTTCTGGAGAGTAACCGTAATTCTCATCCTCAATGCGCTGCTCTTCCGTATAGCTATCGGCATCGGCAGGTTTGAGATACACCACCGTTTGTGTGTTGAACCACTTGTTGAGCAGGAGCAGAGCTCCGCTGTATACTGTTACGTGGCAACTGTATTTGTTGTTTTCGCCATCAGAATCGGGGCGCTTGAAAGTGTTGCCAGTTTCCTCCAGTTTCGTCTCTCCGTTATACCATTCGTAAGTTATATTCAAGCCCAAGCCATCATTACTTACATCCGTATTGTTGTCTACATTGATGGTATAAGCTTCAGGCGTAGTCCTAAGGTCAGCCGTCACCACGATAGCCTTCACCATTTCGATGTTCGTTCTCATGCTGCCGTCAGCCAGCATTGCATAAACATACTGGTTGTAGTTTGTTCTCGGTAGAGTGTATTCGCTGGATGGAGCATCAGAATTGAGTTCCTTCCATGTTATATTATCGTATGAAACATACCAGTAGTATTTCTCTGTAGAAGCCACACCGTCTGTGTCTACCACCTTGAGGACATCCGTATTGCCACGTTCCACTTTCAGCATTGTAGTGTTGAACGTTAAACGGTTAGTACTGCTGAAGAAAGACCACATCTTCCTGTCAAGTGACTTGTCGCTGATGAAGTTGTTACACTGAGTGGCAAACTCCTGTCCGAAGGATTCGATATTCTTCTCAGTGCCGTAGTTGTCGGTATTGCTACCCTCCTGTTTCAGTTGCGGAGAATAATACAGCGTTTTCTGCTGCTCGGCATTAAACTTATACGAGCTGTTGTAGAAAGCAACCACACCGCCCCGGCGCACCCTGTTGGAGCTGCTGGTAACGAGTTGTCCGTACACATAGATATTGGTAGGCAGTATGGCGTTGTCCGTTCTGAAGTTGCTGGCACAGCCGATACCGGCAGAAATCGTTACGTCATTATTTATGCGTGCATTCTTCAGCATCCTCATCTCCGTGTCTGCAGCGATGTTATATATCTTATAACGCTTTCCGTCAAGGTATCCCACGATACCACCCGTACGGTATTTACCGGCAGTAGAATACGTTTCGTCGTTGTCCGTCACCTCAGAATTCTGTATGATGACATTGCTGATTTCCGCATTGTCGGTAAGGTCACCAGCCAGGACACCAATCTTCACCGTACCATTTCCAGCAGGCTGATAACCAGTTTTTTTCTCCACCTTTGCGTTGTCGATAACCAAGTTTGTTACTACAGCATATCCGTCTTCGTTTGACGATTTTCCATAGAGTCGTGAAAAGAGTCCCCATGACGCCTCAACGGAATTCTCGTCGGAAGCAGTCCATGAGATGTGCATGTTGCTTATGGTGTGTCCGTTGCCGTCGAACTTTCCGCTAAAGAAATGCCTCGTTTTAGTGGTCCAAGTACCGATAGGCATCCAGAAGCCCTTGTTTAGGTTGATGTTGTCAGAAAGCTTGAAGTATTTGCCTGAGAACATCTGTTCGGCATTACCGTTAGTAACATTGTGTGCAAGCAGCGCAAGCTGCATATCATTCTTGATAATATACGGGTCATCTTTCGTTCCACTTCCATTATCGAATGAATCTGCATAGAAATGCTTGCCGTTGTAATCTTCACCGTATTTTTTCGGCGTGATGTCGAATTCTAATGACTGAGCATCCGAGCCAGCACTTGTAATTGTAACCTTTGCCTTTCTTACGGTGTTGCTGAGCGGCAGCGTAATGCTTCTTCCACTGTCCGTCACACCATCCGTGAAGTCCTTACCGTCGATAGTCCATGTAAGCGTGCTGCCGTCCGGGATGTTGTCAGCTGGAAGAGAGTATGCCACAGTGCCGTTGACAAAGTCAAGAGACTCCGTTATGTCATCGCTACTTATCATCTGTGCAGAGACAGCCGACGCTGTCAGCAGCATGATTAAAACAGCAATTGTCTTGTATGTATGTAGAGAAAAAAATCGAATCATAGTTCTGTTTCTTTTTCGTTAGTAATTTGTTCTTTTTTGTTTATCAGTCAATTAGCAGATATCCAGTATAAGCATCCTGGTCGGCAAGCACGTAAAGATATCTTGGCTGTATAAGAATCCGGATAGGGTAGACCATAGCCGTTTTAGCATTTGCCAAAGCACTGAAGTTAGATTTGTTAAGCGTTATGTTTGAAGTTACATTCTTTCGTGTGATAATTGTTGAGCCATCCTGTGCTGTCATCTCCACGTCGTATGTTACGGAGATGACCGGCTGGAAGCTCTGGTCAGGAATTATGTAGAACGTTTCCCCCCATTGTTTGTAGTCATTCGTGTTGATACTTAAAGACTTAGAGGTGTTGTCGGCTTCAGTATCAGTCGACTCCTTGTATGGCAGACTAAACGGCGCATCACTTGTAGCCGTGCGTTGTAGGTCTGTCCATATTATGTCGCTTGCCGTCCACGAGCCGTTTTTCATGGAGTAAGAGCGTTGCAGAGTGCCGCCCGTCGCAATCTTTCCAGATAGCGAAACATTTTTAATGCGAAACTGTCGGATAGCTCTCATTTTAGAATCGAGCATAAAAAGCAGTCGATAGCCGATGAGCGTCTGGTCAAACTGCAAGTTAACCACACGTTCAAAAGTTAGCTCTTTACCCTCAGCCGTCGTTGCCACCTTGCGCTCAGGAGTAGCACAGATAATCGGAGCCTCCTTTGTAGAAAAAACAAAGGGGGAGTTATTGCCCAATGTCACTGGCACAGAGAGCAGATATTCTCCGTCAGTCTGCATTATAACCGTTGCCCCATCAGTCTTCGGCATATAGGCGAGGAAGTCATACGACGAAACGCCCTTGTAGTCGTCCCAGCGTTTACGTTCCGTGTCTGTCCAGTTCCTTGTTGTAGGGTCATAAGTCTCAGTCGTGTTGTAAAAGATATTGTTTGTAATATTTCCGTTGTAGCATCCGAAGACACCCATCGTGAGAGGATGCTTCTCCGGACTGTAAGCCTCATACGGGTTAGTACGAGTCATTACCTCCTCCGTCTTTGCAGAGAAAGTAATCAGCTCATAACCGTCGGGGTGCTGTACAGGAGTACTGTCGCTGCTGTCGCAAGCCGAGAGGGTTGTGAGAAGCAGAGTAGCCGATATGTATGTGAGTCTTTTCATAAGCGTTGTTTATATTATATATGCGGGCGCGCGAGAGAAAAACGTGCTCATTTTTGGAGCACGCAATTATTGCCAAAAGCCTTTACCAGCCTTCGGTCCCAGTGCCATTATTGTCTATTTCGGATCCAGGCAGCCATTCCTCCACCTGTAAGTCGGCGAAAGTTATAACAGTGCCGGCTTCAGTAATTTTGAAAATATACGTATATTGATAGCCTGCCTTCCATTGCATGTAGGCGGCAGGCACAGTAGCAGCGGAAAGGTTTCCGTTGATACGTGCCGTAATAGTATATGGTCCCTGTTCATAGGGTATTATTGCCGTCGGTGGGAGATAATACCATTTAGCATATTCCGTCACCTTCGGTTCGATATGTATCGTTGCATCCTTTTCTTCGTATGGAGTGGATAATGTAAGCAGTCCCTTTGAGCCCGTAGATGCATCTGTCTTCCATGAGAATTCGGGAGTAGTAGATGGCGGTTCGCCCGTCAAAGGATAGCTTACAGTGATGCTACCTTGCAGCGGCGTGTCAGCGGCAGTAGGATCGTCGATAAATCTGCTGTCGCAGAATTTGATGTCCTTTATGCTAATATCCTCCGTTCCTTCGGGATAGCTGAAGCGGAAGCGCACCTTTGCAATTATTGGTGAGAATGTGAGCGTTACGCACGAACCATATTTGGCGACGGGTGTGGAAACGTCGCCTGAAGAGTTGTCGCCTGAAGATTTAGCAATCCACAGGTTGCTGGCATACGGGATAGTAGATGCAGTGGACTTTTCTGAGTATTTAAACGGAACAGTAAACGACAGGTTGTTTTCTTCCGTCTTTATCACCGCCTCTGTATTGTCGAACGGACTATATCCGAAGAAGCGGTAGCTCGTGGCAGAGAAATCCCAGTATTTTATCGTCTGACCGGATGACAGCTTCGGGTTCTTTACCCCCACATACTCCCATCCGTCAGTATTCGAGTCGGTGCTTCCCTCACTGTTATTCACGAAGAGCACCCTATATCCATCCATTACCGTCTGCGCCTGCGTCAAGTCAGCCGCACTCGTTTTATACCCCCACACACGGAATGTAGAGAAGAGTGACTCCAGTCCGTTGGCAGCACGAGTTGTCGGTGCGTTCTGCCATGTGCCGCCATTGCCACCGAAAGAGATGCTAACGAGCGAAGGGTCCGGCTCATTAGGGTCATCCGGGTCAATCGGATCGTTGCTGTGCTTCGACGAGGAGCACGACAGCATCGTGGCAGCTGCAAGCAGCAGAAATGGTAGTTGACGGCTCATATTGTATATATGCGAAAAATTGTTTGTCTTTATTGTTTTCATCTGTAGAAGTCGGAAGGGGTAGCAAGCCCCGTCCGGCCAGCGTCGTTATTCCTTTATGCTGCGGCGGAAACGCCGAGGCATAAAGGGTGTTTATGGCGACGGCGTAGAAACGCCGACGCACAAGGGGGATTACTCTCCAGTAGAAGCGATTGTTACGACCTTAACACCGAGAGATTTGTTGTTGTTGGGGTACCTCTTGTAGTAAATCTGACCAGCAGTAAGAACTTGTCCTGCTGCGATAGCTGCAGCGGTCTTATCAGGGATAAGGTAGTATTCATCATTTCCAACAACTTCATTTCCTGTAGCCGTAACAGCAGTGAAGATGTATGATGCTGTAGGTGTACCTTCAGTCGCATCGTATACATAAGCATATGTTTTTCCAGCTTCAGCACTAGTGAGCTTGGCAACGGTACCAGTTGTTACTGTGATTTTTTGTCCGTCCTCTGTTGGGATGCTTACAATTGTATTATCCGTTGTTGCCTTTGTCAGAACAATACCGTTGCGACCAGTTGTGGAATTATCATCCGTTTTTTCAATAACCTGAAGAGCATCGATAACCTGAGCCTCAGTAGCAACTTTGTTAAGAGTATAGAGCTGACCTTTTTCTGTGAGGCTTAAAGGTGTACCTTCTTTTGTTGCACTGAAATAGATGTCGCTACCTGCAGGGTATGCGCCGTCAGTATATGCCTTAACAACCTTGTTTGTAGTAGAGTTGAAAGCATAAGTAGTTACAGACGGAGTAGCAACGGTAGTGATAGTCTCCTGATTAAAGTCTACATTGTCGATGTCGGCAACAACAGCGTCGAAAGTGATAGGGAAGAGACCCGTATGGTCTTGGTCTTCAGGATTAGTGTAACCATTGGTGTTGTCAGAAATCTTGAAGATGTAAGTGTAAGCGTAGTTAGGCTGCCACTGAGTGTAAGAAGCAGGGATAACGGCACTTGCGCCATACACGTTGATTACCTCGCCAGAACCATCTGTAGATGTCAGCTTGTAGTTCATGCGGATGGTGAGAGGCTTACCGGTTCCTGCAGCAGGGAGGACAGCAGTGTAGTAGTTGTTTTCATCTTTTGGACCTCCAGCCATGCATGCGTCCTTTGCAGTTGTTGCAAGAACACCGTTAGCGTAGTTAACCTTGCCAAGAGAAAGAGTAGTTTCAGTGCCTGTTCCACTAGCAGCTACAGATATAAATGCTTTGTTGTAGGCAGCTTTGTCTTTGTTGCCTTCACCAACAACAGGATATGTAACTGTGATGTCGCCGTTTGTGGCAATCTTGTCAGTACCTGTTGTATAAAGAGTTGCATTTTCTTCAGAAACATCTTTGCTAACATCACTTCCGTCCTTATAGAACTTGAGGTCGCTTACTGTATATCCAGGAATAGTCTCATAGAAAGCAACGCGAACCTTAGCAGTGAGGTTCTTGAAGGTAAGCTGTACTGGTTGACCGTAATTTGACTTTACAACTGGAGTTACGTCGGTGTAGTAGCACTCAGTGAAATCCTTTACATTTTCTGCTTTGAGTGTGTAAGAAGTGTAAGTATTGTCAGCCTTAGGTGTTTTGATGGCAGTACCAACAACATTGTCTGCCTTAGGTGTTTCATTTTCTGTAGTAACGAGAGTGTTGGCACCTACAGAATAAGCGATGAAGTCATACTGAGGCTGAGTATAGTCCCAATATTTGATGCTCTGTTCTGTAGGAGCGGTGGCTCCTGCATGAAGACCTGTTGTGGTTACACCAACGTAAGCCCAGTCGTTGGTGTTGTCGGCGGTAGTACCAGCAGTGTTTAATTTCCAATTTACCTGATAGTTGTCGAAAACGATGCTTTCGGTTGGGCTACCCTCAGGTAGAGTACCCTTAGTACCGAGTACATAGAATTTTTCACCAAGGAGTTTGGCAGCTTTATCTCCTTTGCTAACGCCATCGGTAGCACGAGTGATGCTTCCCGTTGCACTGCTAAAATTGATAGCCGTGTTCGCATCCTTACCATTCCCTTGTCCTTCACCGAGGAAGTCATCGCTTGAGCAGCTGGCGAGAGCCAGAGCCGAAGCTGCGAAAATAAAATACTTTTTCATAAGAAATAGTGTTTTAAAAGTTAATGAAAATATTTATTGTTCTCTAATTTTTCAATTTTTCAATCTTTCAATCTTTCCATTTTACATATCGAATTCCCATTCCTCCTCATCGTAGTCTTTCACTACGGCATCGAAGCCGGAACCACCCTTGCGGTTAGGGATAGGGACGTGGTCCATGTCGACATCGATAGTGATGACACCGCCGCGGAAGAGACGGCGCACCTGGTCGGTAACGTCAAAGACGAGGGTAGAGTCCTTACCATTGTAGAACTGCATGTTCACGTCAACATAGTGGCGGTTGTTAAGGTCAGTCTCCGCTATCTTCGACAGCGACTCCTTGTATGCCCTGGTGCTCAACTTATGCGGATTAAGGTTAGGCATCCCGAACGTCAACAGTTTGCCACCAATAATATCCACCTTCTCACCATTCTTACCACTCACGTCAAACTTCATACGAGTGTTGAAGCTCACGGTCACGGCATCCGTCCCCGTCACACCCGTATTCAGTTTCACGGAGCGCGCCATACCGCTGAGGTTTGCCGTACCGTCAGTAGCCGTAACCTTACGGAAATCGCGATAGTTGTTATGTAGAATGACCTGCACAAGATATATGTATGTAACAGGCTGCAAGTCCATGTCGAGTCTCCGTACCCAGCAGTTGCGTTCAGCATCAAACGTAAAGCCATCGAGATTACGGTTAATATCAATACCGCTGTCGTATCCGGCAAACAGTTCCTCAGGCTGGTAGAACGAGTGGTTATACTTCGGAGCATTGTATTTCGACGGATACATCGTCTGCCCGGTAAATGCCGTAACGAAGTCGTAAGTAGACTGTTCATCGATATGAACGCTCTGCACGCCATCGGTAGTCTTAATGTCGTTCCATGCCAGGATATCCCAAAATCCGAAATCGTATTTAGCCGAAAGGAAATTACCCTCGATATGATGAGAATAAGGAGCATTATGCTGCCCGAGGAGAGTCTGCTGCGTAAAGTAACGACGTATTTCATACTCTGCAGGTTCCTCATAGCCAATTTTTCCAAACTGAGCCACATCAGTATCATCCCATCCGTAGAGCCATTCCGTCTGCCAGTTGTATTCCTCATCATATTTAAAGAGATAGTCCCAAAGAGTATTAAGACTAAGGTCGACAACTGGCAACTGCATCTCAATCTCCGTGCCCTGGTGCAGATGCAGGTCAGGCTCACGCTCGCATGCAGAAAGACAGATGAACATAGTAACCAAACACATAACACTCCATGTTCTACACGCACGACGGCATGCAGAAAAGAAGGGGGATGATATGGTTGATGTAGTCAGTTGCATTGTATTTTTTATTTTATTCGACGGTCGTAAAAACGCCGTCGCACGAAGATTTTTAGCTTTTCAATTTTTCAATCTTTAAATTCTTCAATTTTTCCATTTTCTATAAAAGATGTCGTAGCTAAGAGTGATTTCCGCTCTTGTCGGTCCGAGCCACCAGTAGCTATGTTGTCTTTTCTTGAAGTTCTTAGCTTCACCATACCATTTATAGTAATATAGTTGTTTGTCGCTATCAGGGTCAATAGGACAGAGCCATTGGTAAGGGTCATACTTGGTATTGAAAACCCCCGCCTGAATGCCGAATTCCAATCGCCAGTGTTCCGACTTGCCAAGCGGTACGGCATATCCGATACCCAAGCCGGCACCCCATCCTTCGCCTTCCCATCCGCGCTTCTCGCCGAAACATATATTATATAGGAACGCGTGCGCATACATGTTAAAGAATAAGCCCTTGAAAGCAGCCCCCTCACCGGGACACCGCTTGGCAATGTCGCCACTCTTCACATAGTATCGAGTAAAGAGCTGATAGTTGCGCAGCTGGAAATACTTATGGGCATCATAGTCTTGCCACCACGGACCGTCGAAGCTTGCGCCATAAGTAAAATGTCCGTGAAGCGGATAATATTCGACAGCCACATTAGGGATAGGGCAGAAGCGGTCGTATCCCGGCATATAAGCAAAGTCGAGCAGCAAGTTCGTCTTTACGCTCATCAGTTCTCTTCGAGAAATCTTAGTAGGCGGAGTATATTGCGGAACATTGATACTCAGAGCAGGAGTCACAACAGTCATGTCGTAAGGAAAAAGCATCGGAACAGCCTTGAGGGGCAAGGCAAGAGGCGTAATGTCGACAAGTTTGCGGTCGATAGCCATGATTCTGACAGCTCTAAGCTTAGGGAAATATACTTTAAAGATATGCTGCCACAAACTGCCATTCTTGTATTTTTGGAGTGCATTTTTCAGAGCATCGCCACCATTTCTGCATTTATTAACTATAGAATCGAATTCTGGATACAAAGGATCGTGGGCGAGTCGCATGAGAGCCCCAAGGAGAGGATAGTCCTCAGCCACGACATCATATCTGATGCGACTTGTAGCAATACCGTATTCAGCAAGGATTGCATCCATAGCCTTACGTCTATTTTCGGCAAGTCGCCAGTTATTGGCAGTCGGTCCCTCCGGTGAAGCACCGGAACGTCCGATTACAATACCATCCTCTCCCAAAGCGTTTAGCTCTGGAACCAGAACAGAAGTAATCCATAACCTGTCTTGTTCTGCAATGTCCGTTTTGTTTACGTTGAATTTTATAGGTCTTGCCTTATTGATGAAGCTACTGTCGGTAGTAGTTACTTGTGCATTCATCTCAAAAGCAAAGCATAGAATCAGTGTAAACACTGCAATGAAATATCGCACTTTAATAATAAATTTTCTTTTTTTCAATTAATACCGTTGCGTTTCTTTTATTATGCGGATCACTTCCGCTAAAGTTAGCGTTTATAGATTTTAGCTATATATGTTACGCTTACAAAGATAAACATTTTTCTTAAAATGACAAAATATTGTTGATATTTTTTAAATAAAAGGGTACTTTCCTCCTTTTTAATGGTATATTTATGCATCATACGCTTAGGATTGAATATATAAAAGCTTAGAATCTGTAATCAGAAGTTTATCTGCCTAATCATCAGTCTTTCATTCCTAATTCGGCAAAATGTTTCATTGTTTCATGTTTCATTGTTTCATTAAGCACCTTCAAAAAAGTGGGAGTGGATTTTTATATTATATATATTATTTATAATATATATAATATAAACCTTTTTTATGTACTTCGGAACCCCCTTAATGAAACATGTAACAATG
>DBKQ01000048.1 GCA_002298545.1 Prevotella sp. UBA746 | reverse complement strand
CTTTTGACACACCCTCTTTTTCTTTTTTAAGGATTTATCTGTCTGCTGTTTTGTACTTTACCATATTATCATTATCTTTGTAACGGAATAGCATACCCACATTCAAGTGGCGGGCTATAAAAATAAAATAAAAGGAGAGAAGCATTATGATAAAAAATGGAGAAAACTACATAAGGTTCGACTGGGCAATGAAGCGCTTGCTGCGCAACAAGGCTAACTATGCCGTGATAGAAGGGTTTCTGTCGTCTCTGATAGGAAAGAAATTCAAAATCCATAGATTCCTTGAAAGCGAAAGCAATCAGGAAGACGAGGAAGACAAATACAATCGTGTGGATATCCTGGCAGAGAGCGAAGACGGAGAATTGTGCATCATTGAGGTGCAGAACAGCCGAGAACTGACTTATTTCCACCGTATGCTGTATGGCGTTTCGAAGGCAATAACAGAATATATAGGAATTGGCCAGCCATACGAGGAGGTGAAGAAGGTATACTCCGTAAATATCGTATACTTCGAACTGGGACAAGGCAAAGACTATGTATATCATGGTCGAACGGAGTTTATCGGAATACACGAGCCACATGACGAACTGAAACTCTCTGTCAGGCAGAATGAAAGATTCTTCGGCAACAGAGAGAAGGATATAATGAAAAGAAAAGGAGCGGCAGATGTGTTCCCTGAATATTATGTGCTGCGTGTAAATGATTTCGACAAAATTGCAACGACACCTCTTGACGAATGGATAGAATTCCTCAAAACCGGCAACATCAGCAGCAAGGCAACAGCAGCAGGACTTGCCGAAGCGCGAGAGTGCTTACGCGTCGATTCTCTTCCGGTAAACGAGAAGCAGGCTTATTTCCGACACATGGAATCTGTAAGACACATGAAGAGCCTATTTGATACAAGTCGTGATGAGGGATATCAGGAAGGGTATGATGAAGGACGAGAAAAAGGAATGGAACAAGGGAAAAAAGAAGGAATAGAACAAGGGAAAAAAGAAGGAATAGAACAAGGGAAAAAAGAAGGAATAGAACAAGGAAAGAAAGAAGGAATAGAACAAGGGAAAAAAGAAGGAATAGAACAAGGAATGAGAAAACGTTCGTTTGAAATCGCAAAACAGATGAAGAACCTTGGGTTGACAACTGAACAGATTTCTTTGACAACAGGTTTATCTTCCATTGAAATAGAAAAATTATAATTCTATTTTTCAGAATACGAAGAATTAATAGGGTATATCGTAACGGAGATTATGTCGTTATGGTATACCCTATCTTGCACTTTTCCCCTCATTTTGTGCGATTTACCTCCATATTCTTGTATCATAAAATATTTTAGCGTAACTTTGCCAAGAATTTTGTGAATTAAAATATAACATTGAAATTAATGAGGCATTCAATCCTTTTACTCTCGTCGCTTGCAGGATGCACCATGCTGACATCCTGTTTTAAAGACGAACCACTGAACGCAGAGTGTGATATAGAACAGGCATACGTACAGATTGACGACCCACTGACAATTTTTACTCAGGCAGATCTTGCCACTAAAAATGTGGCGTCAAGCGAGACTAACGTTATATTCACAATAAAGCCTGATGCAGATGTAAGCAATATCCCGGTATCGTTCAAAATAACTCCCGGAGCTACAATATCTCCAAAAAGCGGCACACCGCTCGACTTCTCGGGTGAAATGCCACAGCATTACACCGTTACGTCGGAAGACAGGAACTGGACAAGGGACTATACAGTTACATTCCGAGTGAATGACCTTTATGAGCTCCCTACACATTTCGGCTTCGAGAACCACGAAATATATGATGGTGACGGAGTGAAGGATTATTATGTATGGTACGATATCAATAAGTTTGAAAAGAGGGTCGACACATGGGCTACAGGTAATTCCGGATACAGAATGAGTAAACTCAACGAGTCGCACGACCTGTTCCCCTCTGTACCTGTAAATGACGGAAACGGTCCAGAAAACGGCATTCACGGTGAATATGTGAAACTTACGACTTGCGACACCGGTCCTTTTGGAAAATATTCAAATCCCAAAATGCTTATCGCTGCCGGAAACCTCTTTATCGGAAAATTCAATACCGACATAGCTCTAAAGAAGCCGATGATTGCTACGGAATTCGGACTGCCTTTCAATAAAATACCAAAGCGTCTGAAAGGATGGTATAAATACACTCCGGGCAGCAAGTTCCAGGACAAGGACGGCAAGCCTGTATCCGGACGAGTTGACCAGGGCGACATCTATGCTGTGCTCTACCGCAACCACAGCGATGAAGGTAAGGCTTTCGTATTGAACGGCAACGATGTGAAAACAAACAAATACATAGTGGCTATCGCTGAATTGGGAACAATCAACAATACTCCCGACTGGACTCATTTCGATATAGAGTTCAAATATAAAGATGGGTTCGATTTGAGCAATCCCGAATTCTTGAAGGAACTGAGAAATCAAAACGGATACAGTCTTACTATTGTTTGTACATCAAGCATCGAAGGAGCTAAATTCGAAGGTGCCGTAGGTAGCACACTTTGTATTGACGAGTTTGAACTGGAGTGTGAATAACAGTATATAAATAAGAATATGAGGAAGATAATCATATCGCTGCTCCTTGCAGCATCTGCCACGCTGACAACTGTGGCTGGCAATATTTTCGACAACTTAAAATACGACCTTCGTGTAGGATATAACATCGGAGGTACGGCTCCTATGGGTATGCCGGCAACAATTCGTTCGCTGGATGCTTATAGGCTGACTCCAAGCGTGATGCTCGGACTGGGAGTTTATAAACCTCTTGACAACCATTGGGGACTTACCACCGGATTGCGTATCGAGAATAAAGGAATGAATATTGATGCCAAGGTAAAGGGCTATCACATGAAAATTGTACGCGGAGGCGAAGAAATGGAAGGCGTATTCACAGGTACTAATCATTCTGAGGTGGAACAGTGGATGCTGACTTTGCCACTTCAGGCTACTTACTACTTTGGAGATAAAGTGTGCTTGAAGCTCGGACCGTATCTCTCGTATGTGCGCTCACACTCTTTCAAAGGCTATGCCTGTGACGGATATCTACGCAAAAGAGACGATATGAGTATGGCCCCTAATGACCCAAGAGGGCAGAAAATAGAACTCGGAAGTAAGAACGAAGGACGTGGCGACTATGATTTCTCTGATGATATGCGCAACCTGCAGTGGGGTATGATGCTTGGTGCCGACTGGCGTTTCCACAGGTCTTGGGGTGTGTTTGCGGATTTGTCGTGGGGATTTACAGGCATTTTCAAAAGCAGTTTTACAGTGATGGACCAGAAACTCTATCCTATATACGGCACTGTGGGTGTAACCTATAAACTAAGATAATACTCTTGCATAAATGCTTTAAAAGATATAAATACGTTTAATGGTAGACCAGGAAACTTTATCATATATCAAGACCCATCGGACGGATGACCCTCGCAAGCTTGCCTTGCAGAGTCATCCGTCTGGTGTTGATATGCAGTATGTTCTGGAACAGATTGCAGGATGGCAGGCGGCACGCCATAAACTGCCCCGTTGGGCAAGTATCGAGGATATTATATATCCACCGCATCTATCAATGGAACAATGCTCGTCGCAAACCACGGCAATATATAAGCAGCAAGTGGCAAAGCGGTTGCTCGGGGATGATGCCGACATGCTCGTAGACCTTACTGGAGGCTATGGCGTGGACTTCTCGTATATGGCTCGGGTATTCCGCCATGAAGTGTATGTGGAGCGACAGGAAGTGCTCTGTGAGGCGGCACGCCACAATTTTCCTTTGCTCGGGATTGGCGATGCCGAAATAATATGTGGCGACGGTGCGGAATATCTCGACCGGATTGACCATGTGTCGATGATTTACCTTGATCCGGCACGACGCGACAACAACGGCGGCAGGACATACGGCATTGCCGACTGCACACCAGATGTTACGGCTCTGAAAGATGTTCTCATGGAGAAAGCCGATTATGTTATGGTTAAGCTTTCGCCAATGCTCGACTGGCATAAGGCTGTGGAGGATGTAGGCAACGTCTGCGAGGTGCACATCGTGTCGGTGAAAAACGAATGTAAGGAACTGCTGCTTGTTATAGACTGTAGGGAGAACAGAAAGCAGAAGCTGCAAGTGTCTTGTGTAAATTATACAGACGACAGTACTGCAACAGCGGATGTCTTTAGCCCAGATAGCTGTTTAAATGCCGTCTCTGCCAGTTTTGTCGACCCGGTGGAGCAATCATACATCTACGAACCAAACGCCTCTCTGATGAAGTTTGGCGGCTTTGAACCTTTGTGCCGGAAGTATGGTGTAATGCAGATTGCCCCAAACAGCAATTTGTTTGTTTCAAGGGATAATGTGGAGAATTTCCCCGGAAGACGATTCCTGATAAAAGCAGTTTCGGGTATGAATAAAAAGGAGCTTCGCCATATTCTCGGAAGCATCGGCAAGGCGAATATCACTACAAGGAATTTTCCTCTTTCTGTTGCCGAACTGCGCAAGCGATTGAAACTGAAAGACGGTGGCGATACATTCATCTTAGCTACAACGCTGCAAGACGGCAGTCACAAACTGCTTGTTTGTGTACGGGAGTAGCATATACAACAAAAATCAGCCCCGATGCCAATTGGCACCGGGGCTGATTTATAAAATATCAAAGTTGATTATTTGATTTCAATCTTGCGAGCTTCCTTTTCGGTCGCTTTCTCAATCTTAGGAAGATCAACGGTAAGAACACCATTGTTTACGCTTGCACTAATCTTGTCTTTCTCAACATCGTCAGGCAGAAGCAATGTCTGCTCATATTTGCTGTAAGAGAACTCGCGACGCAGATAGTGGCTCTTCTTGTCCTCCTCTTTGTTGTTGCTCTTGTTCTCAATCTTGATATGAAGATTACCGTCGTGGTCTATATTCACGTTGAAGTCATCTTTTGTCAGGCCTGGAGCAGCAAGCTCTACGGTGTAGTCTTTTTCGCTCTCCTTAACGTTGATTGCAGGTGCCGTAGCGTTAACTCTCGGCATGAAGTCTGTATCAAAGAAGTCGTTAAACTCATCAGGCATCCAAAGATTTCTATTCATTACTGGTAACATATCAAATACCTCCATTTTTATTTTAATTCTTTATTTATCTGTTTCTTGAATCTCTCCAGCCCTCCTGTCTCTCGACCCTCGGTCTTTCGATTTTCACTTACTGATTATGCAATTCATGTGCCAATGGCATGAAGCCAGTTTTTATTGCCAATATGTCTTCTGTTATTGACATATCGTCAGAAAAGATTAAAATATTTAATAAATACTATGGGGTATTTGACATTTTGTCAATTGCAGGCTGTTAATCTTTGTTCCATCTACCCGGTGTAACGCCCTCTGCCTCCTTAAATGTTTTGGTAAAATAGCTAAGCGACAGATAGCCGGCAAGGCGTGCCACTTCGCGCATTGCCAGTTCCGGATTGTTTCTCATCAGCTCTTTGGCGTATTCCAGGCGTAGCTCGTTTATCCATTCTCGAAACGACATGCTGTAATGGCTGTTTATGAACGATGATATATACGTGCGGTTTGTTCCGGTTTCGCGAGCTACATCTTCTATCGTAATACCGCCTGCTGTGAATTTCTTTTCGTCTGTCCATTTCTTCAGTTGTCGTTCCAGTATAGTCTCCTGCACTTTTGCCATTCCTATAGACCGTTCCTGACTGCCAGACGGCTTGTCTTCCTTCTTGTTGCTGTTTGTTGTGCTATCAGCATATTCACTGCCTTCATCTACGGCAAGGGCACCCTCCACATTTTCATAGAAAAGAAAATAGTTGGCATAAGATGTATAAAGATAGATATAGAATGGGATTGCCGAGATTATCCATACAAACACATACTTGCTTGGTACAAAAGTGAGAATTCCTTGTCCTACACCGAATATTATTGCCCAATATGTAAAGACCGACATCCATCGTATGTATGCCTCGCTGTCCTCAGAGTAGTAATCGTCGAGCTTTTGTTTTGCTTTACGGAAGGTTATGAATATCCGTCGTGCTACTTTCACGGCATATATTATAAAAAGAATGGCAAGGATAAACGGCATCAGCTTTCTAAGCAGTCCTTCGGGCGTGTAACGCCACATCAGGTGGGTAAGCAGACAATATACCACCCACGCTGCAAGATGCCGCTTAAAACGCTCTTTCGTAAGATGCCTACGGTCGAGGAGCATCATCAGTGCGCTGCCAAAAAGGGTTACGGCTATCCAGTATGTACACAGATTCATCAATATAGCTAATATCGGACTTGTCAGTCTGGGTGTTGCAAACATGTGTACCATATAATTTGCCGAAAGCATCAGCATGGCGAATCCCGACAACATCCTCGACTGGCGGTATGGGCGAAAGTTCTCTTTCTTTGGTAATTTGCCGAAGATGAAGCGGTAGCTGAAGAATATCAGCAGTGTGAGTGATGTGCAGAGTGAGTAGTGGTATATTTCCAGTTCCATTATTTTCCTTTTTTCGGCATGAGTAGCTTCCTGTATTCTGCCGGATTATTGAGCAGTCGGCACGCCTCTATCATCTGTTTGTCGGTGTTTAGGTTGTTTTCTATGGCTCCAGCCTGCCAATAGTAGGCAGCAACGATGTCTGCCTGTATTATTTGCTTTATGAGCGACTTGTTGCGGTCGAGGTCTGTGGCAAGGTTGTGTTTCAGTTTTTTCTCCAACGCCTCAAACTCCGGTTTTGCATCATCGTAGTAGCCCTCGAACTGTGCGATTTTCTTCAGCCGGTCAAGTTCCTTGCTGCTTTCGGCATCGTATTTGAATCCACTCTTTACGACGCGCTGCTTGAAGTCTTCGTATTCTTCGTCGGAGAGTTCAAACTGTCCTGCCGGAGCTATTGTGGGGTGCTTGGCTATATATTCTATCTCGTAGTTGAGCATCACTTCTGTGGAGTCGAGTCCGCTCATGCTGAGATAGTAGGCGATGTTAGGCAGCGAGTCGGGTTTCACCTCGATGTCTGGCTTTATGCCGCCGCCGTCGCGCACTTCCCGTCCGTTGCGTGTATAGAATACTTTTGTCAGGCTGTCGGGGATGTGCTCGGTGTATCCGCCATGGGCATGCCTGTAGTTGATTGCCTGAATACAGCGGTTGCTCGGTATGTAATATTTACCGGTTGTCAGTTTCATTTGTCCGTTGTATGGCAGGTCTACCGGTGCCTGTACGAGGCCCTTGCCGTATGTCCGGGTACCAAGTACCACGGCGCGGTCGAGGTCTTGAAGACTTCCTGATGTTATTTCGCTTGCTGATGCCGTCTCGCCGTTCACCATTACAACTATCGGCATTACCGTGTCTATCGGTTCCACTGTGGTCTGGTAGTCCTTGTTCATGCGTTTCATCTTTCCTCGTGTCTTCACTATGGTGATTCCTTTCGGCACGAACATATTTACGATGTCTACAGCTTCACTTACCGAACCGCCGCCATTGCCGCGCAGGTCAAACACGAGAGCTTTCATGCCCTGATGTTTCAGGTCGATAAAGGCGCGGCGCACGTCTTTGGCACAGTCTTCCGTAAAGCTGTTGAGGTTGATGTATCCGATGCTGTCGGGGCGCATGCCGTAATACGGAAGGAAGGGTAGGGTGATAGCTCGGCGCGTGATGCGCATCTTCATTGTCTTGCCCGTAGACGGACGTTTTATCTTGAGGATGAACGTCGTTCCTGGGTCGCCACGTAGATGCGAACTGACAAAGGAGGTGTTTTTGTCGGTCATCGTTGTGTCGTCGATGCTGAGAATGATGTCGCCCTTTTTTAGTCCTGCCTCTGCCGCCGGACTGCCCTCATACGGCTCGTCGATAACGACCCTGCCGAGCTGCATGTTCTGACGGATGACGGCTCCTATGCCCACGTATTTTCCAGTGAGCATATTCTTCAACTTGTTAACCTCATTCTCGGGATAATACACGGTATAGGGATCGAGAGAATTGAGCATTCCCTTTATTCCGGTGCCTACTACCTCGTCGGCATCGAGCGTATCCACGTATATCATGTCGAGATAGCGGTATATGTTGTTGAATATCTCGATATTTTTCGCCACTTTAAAGTTGTGGTCTTTATCATCTTGTGCCTTTACAATACCTGCAGCAAGGGCAAGTATCAGCATGGCAACGGGTATTATTTTCTTCATTTTCCTTGTTGTTTTCTATATCCGTTAATAATATAGCTGCAAATCTACAAAAAAATCCCGTACTTGCCCTCATCCCGTTGTGCTTTTTTGTATTGGATTTAGTTATATTATCATTTTAATATTTTTTTCGGTCATTTTACCCTCACGCCCTCACCTTTTACATTGAAAGTCCCTGTTTATCGGACTTCTGAGGTGTGAGGGGTAGTGTCATACTTTTTTCCCATTGTTCCGGCTCAGCTAAAGCTATTGTTTGGTATCGGTATTTCTATATTGCACCAAAGGTGCAGCATAGGGGCACATTTGGTGCCACTATTATTGATATTTCCTTTACTGTAAATTCCGGTAACTTAAAATGTATAATTCATTCCATTGTCTGAGGGAATGGAAGGAATGGATAAACGGAAATAAATGGTGGAAATAAAAAAAAGAGTTACCGAAGTAACTCTTTCTGCGCTTCAAGATGGGCTTGAACCAACGACCCCCTGATTAACAGTCAGGTGCTCTAACCAACTGAGCTATTGAAGCATTGTTTGCTATCGTTCTTGATTGCGGTTGCAAAGGTACGGCGTTTTTTTTATTCCTCCAAATATTTTATCGAAAATTTTTAATTTTAGACGAAAAATATTTGTTTCGGCAATCATTTTTACCTTCTACACCTTATTTATATAAGATTAAAGCCACTTGTTACACAACACTTCTTCTTTACGATAACCATTCTTACCCTCACACTTACCCTCACACTTACCCTCACCATCGAAACGCCGATAAACAGGGGCTTTCAGGGGGAAGTGTGAGGGTGTGAGGGTAAATTCACCGAAAAACTTTTTTATTTCTACGGCTCCGGATTTTGTCCGAGCACCTTTCGCTGCTCCTCGAGAATCCCCATCAGTTCATCCATCGTAGAAGCGCGCAGCATGGCAATACGTGTTTGACGGAAGTTGGCTATGCCTTTGAATATCGGACTCGCAGCGAGATGACGTCTTGTATGAAGTATACCACGGTATTCGTCGATACGTTCCACGTTGACACGCAGTTGCTCTTCGAGGATATCGAGTTTCTTGTTGAAATCAAGCGAGGCATCAGGCTGCTTACCGTCGAGATAATCACGTATTTCCTTAAAAATCCATGGTCTGCCGAATGTCGCCCGACCTATCATCACTGCGTCCACGCCATATTCTTCAAAAGCATGGCGGGTTTCCTCGGGAGTAGTGATATCGCCATTCCCGATAATAGGAATATTGATGCGCGGATTGCGTTTCACTTCGCCGATAAGGGTCCAGTCGGCATTGCCGGTGTACATCTGTGCGCGTGTCCTGCCATGAATGGTGAGAGCCTGTATGCCGCAATCCTGCAATTGTTCAGCGAGGTCGGTTATAACAAGATTGTCGCTGTTCCAGCCCAATCGCGTTTTTACTGTTACCGGTGTGTTTACCGCCTTCACCACATTACGTGTAATATCGAGCAGAAGGGGAATATTCTGGAGCATTCCGGCTCCGGCACCTTTTCCTGCCACCTTCTTCACCGGACAGCCGAAATTAATGTCGATTACATCCGGATGAGCCTGATCTTCCACAATCTTGGCAGCTTCAACCATGGAGTCTACATCCCTACCGTATATCTGTATTCCGACAGGGCGTTCTTCATCGCAGACAGTAAGTTTGCTGACCGTACTCTTCACGGAGCGCACCAAAGCCTCGGCACTGACAAATTCCGTGTACACCATCGACGCACCATATCGCTTGCAAAGCATACGAAAGCCAATATCCGTTACGTCCTCCATTGGAGCGAGGAATAAGGGATTGGCACCGAATTCTATGTTTCCTATTTTCATTTTTCTTTTTTTGTGGGGGATAAGAGTTATAAGACTTATAGGACATATAAGGCTTATAGAACATATTAGACTTATAATAATGAAGAAGTTCTATCTTTTATCTAATAAGATGATATACTCCTCCGGCAAGAGCTTTCAACACGCCTTGCATTTCAAGTGTGAAGAGAGTTGACGTAAGACTGTTTATCGGTATCGAAGTTTTTGCCGACAATATATTTAACTGCATGTCGCCGTTTTCGGCAAGACAGTCTACGATAACCTTTTCATCACCCTTGAATTCAGGGAAAAGCGATCGCTCAATACCTTGTCCGCGTGCTGCAGCAAGAGTGGCATCCGTCTCCCATCCCATTGATTTTATTATATCATCAGCAGAAGTTACGAGGCGGGCGCCATTGTCTCGGATAAGATTATTGCAGCCTTCGGAGTATTTATCGCCTATCCTTCCGGGGAAGGCAAATACCTCTCTGCCATATTCCTGTGCCATGGAACAAGTAATGAGACCTCCGCCGTGAGCTGCGCTCTCAACGAGTATCGTTGCGTCAGACATGCCTGCCACAATGCGGTTACGCCGTACGAAGTTTATCTTGTCCGCATTGGTTCGGGTGAAATGCTCAGTGAGCAGTCCGCCGCAGTCCAGCATCCTGTCTGCTGTCTCCCTATGGCGCGGCGGATACAGGTTGTCGAGTCCGTGAGCGAGTACGCCAACCGTTGGTATGCCGTTGTCGAGCGACGAGCGGTGAGCGATGATATCCACGCCGTATGCCAGTCCACTGACGATAAGCAACTCCGGACATTTTTCCTTCAGCTGTTCCACAAGAGCCTTGATAATATCCTCAGCATATACGGTGGCATGCCGTGTTCCAACGATATTCACTATACGCTTGCTGTTAAGATTGGCATTGCCCTTATAAAAAAGTACGAGCGGAGCATCGGTGCAACTCTTCAGTCGCGACGGATAAGCATCATCTATCACCGTGAGTACTTGTATGCCGTTGGCAACAACATATTTTGCCTCTTCTTCAGCCCGTTCTCTCATCACGTTCATATTCTGTAGCGACGACACGAGGCGAGATGAAATATCGGGCGCAATATCGCGGATATTTTTGCAGTTTTCTACTATTGCCGAGAATGAGCCGGCACGCTGCAGCAAGTTGCGCATTGCGGGAATGTGGAAAAAGCTCATTCGGGCAAGTGCCATGGCATTTATCATCTCTTTGGTTATTGTGGACATGGGGCTATTATTTTCCTATGTATTCTTTAAATGCTTCATCATACTCTTGGCTGTTGGCAAGTTTGCCGTCGACTATACAGACGAGGTCTATGACGCCCTTGAAACAGAGTTTGTTGTCGGAGGCACGATAGATGTCTTGATGGAACACGTATTTTATACCTTCTTTCGTAAGGTTAAGACGGGAATAGAACTCGTCGTCGCACTGCAATGGGGTTTTGAACTGCAGGTTCATCCTCGCCACCACGGCATCAACGCCACGGCGGTGCATATCGGCAAAGCTGAGTCCACACTGCTGCAGAAACAGATGCCGCGTATGCTCTGCATAATGCAGATAGTTAGCATTGTTTACAATGCCTTCGATGTCGCACTCGTAGTCGCGAACCATCATCTTAGTCTCAAATATATATTTCATTAGAATGTGTAATTTTTCTCGTAAGACTCGGAGTTCTCGAGCAACTAAAAGTTTTCTCTATTCTCCGAGTTCTCTCAGAAATCATAAATCTCTGAGTCATAAAAAATCTATAGCCATAACACGCTTTCGTTGCCCATATTAAACAATAAATCGAGTATGCTCATATTAGGGAGAAAGCCGTGGCGCATGGCATAAACCTGGTAATATGGCTTTGGATTGAAATCGGGGTCTGGCAGCGGATGTTTCGGCCGAATGGTGTCCCTCAAATCAACGATACCGCTGTCCTTTGCCTCCTCTGCCGTAATATAATGATCTGTGAACAATATGTTGGGCTCTATATCGAGCAGTTCACACATCTTCCTGCATATTGCCATATTGAAATCATAAAGGCTACAGAAACGGTCTTTAAAAAACGGAAGGATATCGTCAGCATAATATTCAAAGAAAGGAGATTCGCCATAGGCACTTTTCAAGGCATTCCAGTGCACATGGCGCCAATTGCCGTGGTCGCTTATCCCACCGCCGGGCTTTACCGGAACGCTAAGCGAAAGAGCACCGTTGGGAGTCGCTATTACACAACGGTTACGGTATGTCTGTTTTATGAAACTGTCGTGATTCTCTATCAGCACCTTGTCGAAGCGGTTCAACTTCTGATACCACTGCACCGGACCGAAATACGCTGAGGATAATAGAACTGTCATATCATTTTTCTTTTCACATTATAAACCACAATACACTCAAAGCGGTACGACCCACCTGTTTTTTCTGAAACTTCCGAAGAAGGATTCGCTATTCCCTTTTGAATAGACAATCATCACGATACGTCCGATGACGTGGTCTTCGGGCACAAAACCGTAATATCTGCTGTCTGGCGAGGCATCGCCAGGCATAACAGACATCCAGTAATAGTTTTTTGAGAAATAGGCATAGCGCGTCTCTTTCCCGTCAAGAATCAGTTTCCCGTTTACAATATCCGCCATGCGGTGTTCGTGTATGCGAAAAGTGTTGCAAAGCAATTTTATGTTCCATGGCGTCACTTCCACCATTCGGCACTTGCGTGGAGGAATAATTATATTATGGTCGACGATAACGGTATCGCCGGGACCTGCCATGCAGAATGCGGCATAAACGGGACGGGACGAAACATTGTTGAGCGTATCGAGGGGATAGTTGAAGGCTACGAGTTCTCCTTTTCCTATCTTCTTGCCAAACCACCGGCTATAGGGGAAGAATTTTTCGCCGCCTGTACGCAGTCCATAGCTCCACCTGTTCACCAGCACACGGTCGCCGCCTATGAGCCAAGGCTTTATGCCCGACTCCGGCACGGTATAGATGGCGAACGCCAATCCGCGGAACAGCAGCATTGCCGCTGCTGCCACGAAGATGGCTGTTATGAACTTTAAAGAACTGCGCATGGGAAAGTATCTTACTTTATGTTGTCAACGAAACGGAACAAGCGGTTCCATCTTATTCCGGAGAATCCGCGGCGGTCTGGATCGCTCGACCACCAGATGAATATCGGTTTACCTACGATATGATCCTCTGGCACAAAGCCCCAATAACGAGAGTCTGCCGAATTATGGCGGTTATCGCCCATCATCCAGTAGTAGTCCATTTTAAAGGTATAATGGTCAGTCTGCTTACCGTTGATATAAATCTTACCGCCTTTCACTTCAAGCCGGTTATGCTCATAAGCCTGAATAGGGCGTTCATAGATGGCAATATTCTTCATGTTGAGCTTTATCGTCGCTCCCTTCTTCGGTATCCAAATCGGTCCGTAGTTGTCGCGGGTCCATCCCGTCACGGCATCAAGCGGATAGAGCATGTCGTCTTTCAATTCTGGAGCGAGAGAGATGCTCTTTACAAGCGTCTTGTTGGCAGCAAGTGCCTTTGCGGCATGCTTTGTGAGCGGCATGTATCCGTTTTGGTTCAGACTGGTAAGGTCTTCCATGCTGATACCAAGCTCTTTCATTACATCATCGGGAATAGACTGGTTAAGTTTCACGTTGTAAGTATACTGCACATTGTCTGGTTCCTTATTAGCTTTCCCGTCGAGATATACAATGCGGTTTTTTATCTGAAGCGTCATTCCCGGCAAACCGACACAACGCTTTACATAGTTCTCGCGACGGTCTGTAGGACGGCTGATTATCTCGCCGAACTGTTGTGGATTTGAGGCAACATACTGTCTGCCAGTATTATAGACGTTCTTGAAATAGTCGTATTGCTGCTGAGCATTCATCACACTGAGGTTCACCGGCTGGTTCGCAAGCAGCTGATAGCCCATTGAATAGCAGATATCGCGATAGAAATCTGCATTCTGATAGTTCTCTACAAGGGTGTCGCCAGCCGGATAATTGAACACTACAATATCGTTGAGTTTCACGTTGCCCAATCCTTTTACTCTACGGTAATCCCAATGCGGCCACTCGATATACGACTTTGTATTTATTACCGGCAAGGTATGCTGGGTAAGAGGCATCGTAAGCGGTGTTTCCGGGATTCGCGGACCGTAGCTGACCTTGCTCACAAAAAGGTAATCGCCAGTGAGAAGCGACTTCTCGAGAGACGATGACGGTATAACATAATTCTGGAAGAAAAACTGGTTGATGAAATATACGGCTACGAGTGCAAATACAAGGGCATCAACCCATGACATTACGAAGCGTACCGGACCTTCTGCATCTTTCCACCATTGCCATCTTATTTTCTTCGATATATATACATCATAGATGAACGGCACAACGATTAAACCGAGCCAACTTTTTACCCATACGAGGAACAACAGATAAAGCACCAGTACTCCGATGAATTTTGCCCACTGCACCTTCATGTTAAGGTTTTGTTTTTCTTTGTCTATCATTTTTTCTTATTTTTTATGGGAGTAATGGGGATTATAAGACATATTGGACTTATATGACCTATAAGACTTATATGACCTATATTACTTATAAGACCTATAGAAGACCACACTCCTCATTCCACACTCATTAAAACTTAAACATGTCGCTGATGGTGAGCAGTCCGTTGTGTTCTTTTGTATACTCAGCAGCCAATACCGCACCGAGGGCAAAGCCCTTACGAGAGTGAGCATCATGCGTTATCGTAATGCAGTCGGCATCGCTGTCGTATATTACAGAATGTATGCCCGGCACTTCATCGCGACGTATACTCTCGATAGGAAGCTCGTCTGAAGGCACATCATTTGTCCCCTCTACAGTTCCGTCGGCAAGACGCTGCACACCCTTCACCCAAGACTTCTTGCGGTCGATGTCGCTGACAATCTCTTCAGCAAGGGTTATCGCCGTACCGCTCGGAGCATCAAGCTTATGGATGTGGTGTGTCTCCTCCATACGCACGTCATACTGAGGGAAGCCGTTCATTATCTTGGCAAGATAACGGTTGACGGCAGAGAATATAGCAACACCGATAGAGAAGTTTGAAGCCCAGAACAAAGTCTGTCCGCCTTCTGCCGAACACATCTTGCGAACGTCATCGCCATGATCTTTCATCCAGCCCGTAGAACCGGAAACCACCTTCACATTATTTTTGAAGGCACGGAGGTAATTGCCGTATGCCGCCGTAGGGTTGGTGAATTCAATAGCCACATCAGCACTCTTGAACGCCTCGCTGTCAAAATCCTGCTGGTTGTCGATGTCGATAATGCACACTATTTCATGACCACGGTCTTTGGCTATCTGCTCAATCATCTTGCCCATCTTTCCGTAGCCTATCAATGCTATTTTCATAATACCTTTATTTGTTTTATTGTTTTATATTGTTGTTTTTAACATGCAAATATAATGATTTTACTTTTTATGCTACATTTTTTAGGCTTAAATTTGCATAAATGGCCATTCATTGTGGCGTAGCAAGAGAATTTGCAGTATATTTGCAAGTTCAATAAACGAAAATTTCTCATTTTAACTGATATATTTATGGTGCTGAATTATATTTGGATTGCATTTTTTATAATCGCATTTGCAGTTGCCGTGGTGAAACTTATCTTCATGGGCGACTTTGATGTTTTCCCGAACATGATGAATTCCACGTTCGATTCATCGAAGACTGCCTTCGAGATATCCTTAGGACTTACAGGAGTACTGTCGCTATGGCTCGGCATCATGAAGATTGGAGAAAAGGGAGGTATGGTAAATGCCTTGGCAAGGATTCTCTCGCCAGTGTTCTGCAAGCTGTTTCCCGACATTCCGAAAGGACATCCCGTTACAGGATCTATTTTTATGAACATCGCCGCAAACATGCTGGGACTGGACAATGCTGCCACTCCGCTCGGACTGAAGGCTATGGAACAGTTGCAGCAGCTGAACCCGAAGAAGGACACGGCGACAAACCCGATGATTATGTTCCTCGTGCTCAATACCAGCGGACTTACTCTTATCCCCGTGAGTATAATGGTATACAGGGCACAGATGGGAGCGGCTCAGCCTACTGATATCTTTATACCAATTCTGCTCGCCACATTCTTCTCTACCATAGCAGGAATTATAATCACAAGCCTTTATCAGCATATAAACCTGCTGAACCGCGTGATGATTCTTACCGTTGGCGGAATGTGTCTTGCCGTGGCTGGCATTATATGGGGATTCGGACAGCTCGACAAGAGCCAGATGAATATCGTTAGCACTACAGTGGCAAACATCCTTCTGATGACTATCATCGTGGGCTTTATCCTTGCTGGAGTAAGAAAACGGGTGAATGTTTATGATGCCTTTATAGAGGGGGCCAAAGAGGGGTTCCAAACAGCCGTGAGAATTATCCCTTATCTTGTGGCTATCCTTGTGGGCATAGGGGTATTCCGTGCTTCGGGAGCAATGGACATGCTCATCGGCGGAGTGAAATGGTGCGTGGAAGCTTGCGGCGGCAACACCGACTTTGTCGGAGCTCTGCCTACGGCTCTAATGAAACCATTGTCGGGAAGCGGTGCCAGAGGCATGATGGTTGATGCAATGACGACATACGGAGCTGATTCGTTTGTGGGCAGACTGAGCTGCGTGTTCCAGGGATCTACCGACACTACGTTCTATATCCTCGCCGTATATTTCGGCAGCGTGGGCATAAGATATACGCGGCATGCCGTGGCTTGCGGACTGCTTGCCGACCTCGCCGGTGTCATTGCGGCTATTGCCATCTGCTACATGTTCTTTTAAAAGTAAAAAAATAATGCATGTAGTAATTTCCTTCTCATATTAACAATTATGCTATGTAATATAAAAGGAAAAGATAAGTAGCTAAAAGGCACAGACTGTTTATAAGAAAAGTGAATGCGTGTTTGACAACACCTACAAAAAAGAAATATGGCGAATTTAAAATCATTAGCAAAGGATACTGCAATATATGGACTAAGCAGTATTGTGGGAAGATTCCTGAACTATCTTCTCGTGCCGTTGTATACGGCAAAACTATCAGCTGCCAGTGGCGGCTACGGTGTAATAACAAATGTATATGCCTATACGGCATTGCTCATGGTAATCCTGACATACGGAATGGAGACAACCTTCTTCCGCTTTGCCAACAAGGAGAACGAAGACCCGCAGAAGGTTTATACGACAACATTAATCAGCGTTGGATTCACATCTCTGCTGTTTATAATTCTCGTACTGCTGTTCATCAACCCCATCTCGGCATTCATGGGCTACTCCAACCATGAGTCTTACGTATGGGTGATGGCAATTACCGTGGCAATCGATGCCTTCCAGTGTATTCCATTCGCTTATCTGAGATACAAGAAGCGCCCGATGAAATTTGCAGCCCTGAAGATGCTGAATATCTTCATGGCAATTGCACTTAACATCGTGTTCTTCCTCATTCTTCCAAACATCTACGAGGCTAATGGCGGAACGGGAGCCATTGCGAATATCTACGACCCTACTGTGGGGGCAGGATACGCTTTCTACATAAATCTCTTCTGTTCGGCTTCGCTAACGTTCTTCTTCTGGAAGGAACTCTTCTGTCAGAAATACTCTTTCGACATGCAGCTTCTGAAACGGATGATGAGCTACAGCTGGCCTATCCTCGTGCTCGGTATTGCCGGAATATTAAACCAGACTGCCGACAAGATTCTGTTCCCGAAGATATATACCGGGGCTGATGCCCACACCCAGCTTGGTATCTATGGCGCAGCAAGCAAGATTGCCATGATTATGGCTATGATTACACAGGCGTTCCGCTATGCCTACG
>DBKQ01000022.1:15190-23992 GCA_002298545.1 Prevotella sp. UBA746 | reverse complement strand
GGAGTAAGACAGGATGCCGACACCCTGCAAGGACAGGTTCACAATATCAATCACCTCACCGTCATCGCCTCGGAGGGCTACGCCGACTTCGTGAGCGACCTGCAGAAGAATATTTCGGAAGACTTGTACGACCGTCCGAAGGTGGCAGACCCAGACTACTTCGAGGGCAAGACCTTCACCATCGAGGACGGAAGTCGACACAGCATCACCGCACTGGAGGCAAAACAGATATATAAGTATCTCGCCAAGAACGACTACATCGACGATGCCGACCATGTGACCGAGGCTTATCGCACAGCATCAGCCAACGGTACGCTTGCTTCTCTGCCAGAAGACATTCAGCCTTACGGCAAGTGGATTCACAAACTCGTGGAGGGAATATGGAATCCGAATGCTCTTGATGGTATGATAGACAATGGAAGCATGCCGCAGACTCCGGAGAACAGGCTCAACGCAAACTTTATGAAAAAGGAGTTCCAGGAACTGTGGAACCGTATCAACCACAAATATGCCTATACAGTATGCTTTGATAGCAAGGAGTTGATAGAAAAGGCTGTCGCGGCAATAGACAAAGAACTGAACGTCTCGAAACTCAGCTATGTGGTGACACGTGGAGTGCAGAAGACAGAACTGACACACGACGACATGAAAGGTGGTAGCATGATGGTGCAGGAGGAACTGCAACACGACGATTTGCAGACCGACGTGGTGAGCACCGTGCGGTATGACCTGTTAGGAAAAATTGCTGCCAACACGAAGCTGACCCGCAAGACGGTGGCTGCTATTCTCACGAAAATAAAACCTGGCAAGTTTGACATGTATAAGGTGAACCCAGAGGAGTTCCTGCAACGGGTGTCGAGACTGATACTGGAGCAGAAGGCAACCATCATCGTGGACCACATCAGCTACAACGAGATAGAGGGCAGTTATGATTCTGCAATATTCACGGAAGAAAAGCATACTTCGCTTGACAAAGCTTACGAGGGAAAGAAGAGTATTGTAGATTGGGTGTTTACCGATGGTACGGCTAAGATGAGCGTAGAGAGAAAGTTTGTAACCGACCTTGATACTTCTTCTGATGTTGCTGTCTATGCCAAGTTGCCAAAAGGCTTCCATATTCCTACGCCAGTGGGTAATTACTCCCCCGACTGGGCGATAGCCTTCAAGGAGGGTACGGTAAAACACGTCTATTTTGTGGCAGAGACAAAGGGCAGCATGTCTTCGCTGGACCTGCGAGAGATAGAGAAAGGCAAGATAGCCTGTGCTGACAAACTTTTCGAGCAGTTGTCGGGTTCAGGGATATACTACCACAAGGTGACCGACTATGACGAACTGATGAAATGGGTGAAGTGATGGTCAACGACAATAGAGACAATGTTAGACAACATAGATATGATTAAAAAACAACAAATACAACTCATACAATAAGTACAACCTCTGCGTTTTGACAAGCATGAAGGTTGTTTAGGTTGTATGTGTTGTAAAGGTTGTTTTTATATAATATGTGTCGTCTCTATTGTCTCCATTGTCGTTAATTTCTATTCCTTGTCGTATTACAAAAAATTTTTGGATTCATATTTATAATTATTAGTGGAACTACCGAAACAGATAAATAACACGAGCGAACGATTGGTAGACGACCTCAAGGCGCGGTTGTCCACCAAGAGCCGGGTGAGCATTGCCGCCGCTTCTTTCTCCATCTATGCCTTATGGACTATATCTGTTGGCGCAGAGACTTGGCAGCTGACCAAGAAGAGCTGCAGATGCTCCTCTTGATGCTGAGCGACATCACGCCCGAGCACGACAGCAAGCTACAGATGCTCATCATTGTTCGTGGACAACATCGAGCAGATAGTTTGGCTCTACAAGTTGGCACCAAGCAATCTACACATCACCGACGGGAAGGAGGTGCATGAGATAGCCGTCTTTCTTGTAAAACAAAAACAGGCAACCGACTGTCAAGAACTCCTCCGTTTCATTGACGTTCAGATGCCTCGCCACACATTGTTTATCTTGCAACAAGGAGAGAGCTTTCGCTTGCTCGTAAATTACAAGCGATGGAAAGACTCTAATGTCGGTACGTTTGATGTTGTTAAATCTTTTGCAACACAATGGTTGACGGCACAGTTGCTCATTCTTCGGATAGATGATACACAGTCTATGGACATGCTCTATGAATCATTGGTGCGTCAAGTTGCCTCTTCTCAGATTTTTTCTTCTCAACAAAATTTGTATCAAGCGGTGATGGAGACACAAGAAGTTGAGGCTATCAAGAAAGAGATGGAAAGTGTAAAAAAACGGGAAACGAGGGAGCGGCAGCCACAGAAGAAGTTTGCGTTGCACAAAGAGTATCTCAGGTTGAAAGAGCTGTTGGATAATTTGTAAATCGTCAGTAAGATTAGCGGATAGTATGAAGTCTATACTTTCCGCTAATCTTTTAAAGAATGTCTGTTTACAGTTCTACACTCTCAATCTTCAGCTTTATCATTCCTGCCGGTACACGAACGTCGACAATATCGCCGGCTTTCTTGCCGAGCAGAGCCTCAGCAATGGGCGACTTGATACTGATTTTGCCCTCACGCAAGTTTGCTTCGTGTGGACTGACGATAGTATAGTCCATACTCTTGCCGGCAGCAACATTGGTAATCCTAACCTTGCTGAGCAATCCAACGCTATCGCTCTTTAACTTAGACTTGTCGATAACACGGGCATTTTCAAGTATGCGCTGAAGAAAACGTGCCCTTCCCATAAGTCGACCCTGTTCGCGTTTTGCAGCGTGATATTCGAAGTTCTCGCTCAAATCTCCTTTGTCGCGTGCTTCGGAGATGGCATCTTTTACCTGTGGCAGTTCTACGGTCTCTAAATGATGAAGTTCTTCGGCTATTTTGTCGAAGCCTTCCTGTGACATATATTCCATAATATTTCTTTTTGTTTCCACATTTGTTTTGTTGGCATTCTTTGTCTTTTGGGTTCTATAGAACTTGTAGGACAGACAGTACCAATAGTATTTTTTATCGGCGTGCAAAGTTAAACAAAGTTTTCATTATGGACAAAAACGTGGGCCTCTTCTTACCTTAAAGTAGGTATTTATAGATAAAATAAAGAAAAAAAGCCATGAAACCTTGGAGCTTTATAAAATAAATTGTATTTTTGCAGAAACTATAAAGTATATACAAACTATAACGATATAGAGGGTATGAAGAGACTTTACAATATAATATTGGCATTAGGACTTATGGTTGCTCCTATGGCAGTTCATGCCGTTCCGGCTGTCGAGATAATAGAGAATGATTTCGATGGTCAAAAGGGAGGTATTTCTTTGCGGGTAACAACCGACGGAAATGGGCAGACTCGTCTACGTGTGACAAATGCAACAAACCAGACAATACTGATATATGATATTTCAGGTGCACCGATAAAGAAAATTAAAGTTGACGGTGCAGACAAGGTTTATGAACTGAACCTTCGAAAGGGATGTTACATTGTAAAAGTGGGCAATGTCGTAAGGAAGGTTTCTGTAAGCTGAGAATTCTACATTTAAGAATATAAAGATAAAATGCGGCAAGGGTGGAGTTGTATATACTTATCCTTGTCGCTTTTTTTATGGAAGGAAAACTCTTGTCCTGAGGTAACGGACAGCCTACATCTAATAATAGAACGTAAATATATAACTATAAGGCTTTAACGCAATATGGCATTATCAAACATAGAGAAACATTACAACAAGCATCCTGAAGATTTGCGCTTACTGCGCAGACATGGAATCGTGGAATTTGAAACCACCATGTATCATTTGCACCGTTTTCTGAAACCAGACTCTTTTATCCTTGATATAGGAGCAGGAACTGGACGTTACACTTCAGCTCTTATGAAAGAGGGATATAAGATAAAAGCTGTAGAACTGGTACGACGCAATATTGAAGTATTTCTCAAGCGAGAGCCAACTGCTGATGTAGTGCAAGGTGATGCAAGAAACATGCCGTTTTTGCCGTCGGGTTCTGCCGATGTAACACTCTTGCTCGGTCCGCTATATCATCTCATTGGGGACGATGAAAAACTGAAGGCGTTGAATGAGGCAAAGCGCGTAACGAAGCCTGGCGGACTTATTTTTGTTGCTTATCTGATGAACGAATACAGCATACTGTCATATTGTTTCGATGAGGACAGAATAGATGGACTGATGAAAAAAGGTTTTGTAGACAATAATTTCCATATACAGGCTCAAGCCGACGAACTGTATGATTATGTACGCATTGACGACATAAACCATCTAGACAAAGAAGCTGGACTGGAGCGTATAACGATTTTTTCGCCCGATGGTGCTGCCGACTATATGCGTACACGTTTAAATCATATGAGCGATAGCACTTTTGCACGTTTTATTGAGTATCAGAAGTGTATATCCGAGCGTGCCGACCTGATAGGTGCTGGCAGTCATGTAGTGGATGTTGTAAGAGTGCCGGTAGCTTATTAGTCATAATCCTAATTTATCCTTTTCTGCGTATTAGGCAGCAGTCCGGCAATAATTCCAAGTAATGGCAGAAATGCGCTAACCTGGAAGATGAATTCGATACTCGTCTTGTCGGCAAGCCATCCAAAAAAGGCAGAGCCGAGACCACCCAAACCGAACATCAGTCCGAAGAATATGCCGGCAATGAGCCCAACTTTGTCCGGCATCAGGTCGGTAGCGTAAACCACTATCGACGAGAATGCAGAGGCAATTATCAGTCCTGAAAGAAAACAGCAGATTATAGTCCATGTGAGATTGACAAAAGGCATGGCAATTGCAAAAGGTGCAGCTCCAACGATAGAAAACCAGATTACGTATTTTCTTCCGAATTTGTCTCCCAGCATACCTCCAGCTACTGTGCCTATGGCAAAGGCTGCAAGAAAAACGAAAAGGAATAATTGTGAAGCGGCTACCGACACACCGAATTTGTCAATCAAGAAGAATGTGAAATAGCTTGTGATACATGCTGTGTAGAAATATTTAGAAAAAACGAGCAGTATTAAAATTATAAGAGCCCAGTATTTTGCCCGACGGGAAATGTTTGTGTTCAGTCCTGCTGTTGTTTGTGGATGATTGGCAGCAAAACACAGTCTTGCTTTATACCATGTTCCAAGTCGAACCATAATCAGGGCTGCAAGCAAGGCTGCCAGGGCAAACCAAGATATCGAGTGTTGTCCGTATGGCAGTATTATGGCTGCTGCGAGCAGAGGACCTATTGCGGAACCTCCGTTTCCACCGACTTGAAAAATAGATTGTGCCAAACTCTTTTTCCCTCCTGATGCAAGTTGTGCCACACGAGATGCCGTAGGGTGGAATACTGAGGAACCAAAACCAACAACGCTTACGGCAATTAGTATAGACAGGTAATGCTCAGAGAAAGCAAGTACGAGTAGTCCTATGAGAGTGAAACACATTCCAATAGAGAGGGCATAGGGTTGTGGCCGTTTGTCGGCTGCCAATCCGGTGAAAGGTTGCAGTATAGACGAGGTCATTTGGAAAACAAGGGTTATTATGCCAATCTGTGCAAAAGAGAAGTCGAATTTATCCTTCAGTATCGGGTAGATAGAAGGGATTATCGACTGTATCATATCATTAAGAAAATGTGATATGCTACAGATAATGAGCATTGAATATACTGTGCCTTCCGTCATCTGTGGCTTTTCGCTTATTCTTTTTTCTATTGACTTAAAATTCATAATATTCAAAGCATATTAAATTTTATTGGTTGTTCTGTGTTTTAGGCGAATAGCATGGCGCATTTAGCAATTTCAGCAGTTCACCGTTTACGTAATCATTTTCTTGTATATTTTTGTCCAAAAGTCCTGCAATGGAATAGTTGCATTCACCGCAGATATCAACTCCGATAAGTCTGTTGTGTTGAAGAAGTGAGACAACAAGTCTTTTCAGTTCTGGTAGAGTAGCCTTGCCTTGATCCCAGTTTGTGGCTTCGTCGGTGGGTGAGAGCACGTCTTTGTCAATGGAAACATAGATGGGATTGCTGAAATGAAGATTATAGAAGCGTTGCCAAGCTTGACGGTCGTGGAGTTTTGATTCAGGGAAGCATACTATTCGATGAGAATATTTATTGGGAATGTTGGCAATAAGCTTATCTGAAGTGCCCACAAGTACTATTTTTTTTATAAAAATGTTATTGTCGAGCACACCTTTTACCCAATCGCCACAAGTTAAGATCTGTTCAAAAAGTGGCGGTTGCATATCGGGGTGGTGGTCAAAAACCACAAGAGAAAATGCCTCATGTATCTTGTCTGTGAAGAACTTCGAGATATAGTGATAGTTCCCCGAGTCTATAAAATGCAGACCATGAGGACTCAAATCTTTTATTCGCTGGCAAATTTTTTGTGCAGCCTCGCTGTCGCAGAAACAGTCGGCTCCGCAAATGTCGCTACAGTCAATCCATGTGACGGCAGCATTCTTGTAGAAGTTCTCTTCCTTGTAGATATTGGAAAAATTCAGAATAGTAATTTTCTTCTGCATAACATTCCATTTAAAGTTATTATTCGTAGACTGTAGCAACAATTCTACGTTCTCCGCCATAGTTGCGGAATTCACACAAGTAGATACCTTGCCATGTGCCTAAGTTCAATTTGCCGTTAGTTATTGGGATGTTGAGGCTTACTCCAAATAGCGAACATTTTGCATGTGCTGGCATATCGTCGGCACCCTCCATTACATGATCGTAATATGGTTCATTTTCTTTTACTATATGGTTCATGATTTTTTCCATGTCGCTTCTCACATCAGGATCAGCATTTTCATTGATGGATAGTGCACATGAAGTATGTTTTACAAAGAGGTTCAGCAACCCCATTTCTGGTAGAGGCTTGGGTAAGTGGTCAAGAATCTCATTTGTTATCAAATGGAAACCTCTGCGTTTTGCGGAGAGGCGGAATTCTGTTTGGTGTATCATATTTCTCTTCTTTTAATGAACATCCATCCCAGACGGTGGCTCTTACCTTTTTTAGATAGAGACCGGATAATGTACATGCCATCCGGAATGTTGTTGATATTCAAGTTTTTTTCGTATTTTTTTGATGTAATTATGTTATTGGCAACACTTTCAATAAGTATGTATTCTATATCAAGAGTGGAAGGTATTGGCGGAAGTGCAACGGTGTTTCCATTGTTGCGTATCAAACCTTGTCTGATGGCATTTTCCTCGTTTGCATTATTGTTGCTTTGTGCAGGACTGCTTTCTTTCCCATAGCGGTCAATAGCGGTAACGGCAAAATATTTTGTCCTTTCGGATTGTGGCACGTCGAGACTTGTACGTTTTGTTCTTGTTGCAATTATGTTACGCGGGTCATTGATATTTACAGGAGCCACGTTGCTGGCATATACATTGTAATAGAGTGAGGAGTTATGGTCTTCCCATGAAATATTAATTATATCGTTATCGTATTTAACAGACAAATTTGTTGGCATAGTTGGGGCTTCGTGTTTATACCAAGTCATTTCTGGTACGAGGGCAGGATAGAGGTTCTGTTCCTGTAGGGTATAATCGTAGAGACCTTTCATGTTGTCCATCAGGAACTTGTTTCGGAACATTGCTGTCCCGATACCCATCTGTCTGCATACGTTCATTTCGCGTTGAATTTCGTCAAAGTTCCAGTTTGCCTCTTTTGGCGACAAGAAGTAAATTCCCAGTCCGGCACTTACCGTTTTTCCATGACTACGCTCTTTCCAGTCAGCGGCAAATGGAAAGAAATTGTCGCCTCGGAAATACATCATCGGATAGATTTGGTCCATCCATCCTTCGCTCATCCAGCGTTCTACATCCTGACATCCCTTATCTTCGGCATTCCATCCCCGGCTCCAATAGCGGTTCAAGTCATTACGCTTTCCTATAGGAGAACAACTAATTTTTACCCACGGCTTTTCAGTCTTTACAGCATCGTGAACAGTTTTTACAATGCAAGAAATATTCTGTCTGGCTTGAGGCTTAGAAATAGAGAGTTTCATTGTTTCCGGGTAACGGATATAGTCGAGATGTATGCCGTCAATGTCGTAATTGTGGACTATTTCGCGACAGATATTAGCTATATAGTCAGCCGTACCTTTCTTTTCCGGTCGCATAAACATCTCATTGTCAATCTTCATCAACAGTTCAGGATGTTTGCGTTTCAGATTCTTCGGTCCGGTACCATTAGGTCTACCAACAGGTATACAGACTATCCATGCGTGGCATTCCATGCCACGTTTATGACATTCTTCAATGGCAAATTCCAATGGATCATAACCTGGTGACGTGCCAGGATTACCCGACATGCATCCGTCCCACGGTTCAAATGTTGATGGATAGATAACAGTTCCTCTGATGCGTGTTTGCAAGAGAATGGTATTGAAATTAGCTCTTTGCAAACGGTCGAGTAATTCCCTAAATTCCTGTTTTTGCTTTTCCATTGTACGTGGTGTATGAGCATAAGTCCGTGGCCAGTCAAGTCCGCCTATAGTTGTCATCCATACAGCCCTAACTTCGCGTTTGGGTGGAACAGAGCTATAGCTGTCGGTGGTGAAGATTTGTGCTGAAGTAGTAATGCAGATAAAAGCCAATATTATAGTGAATAATTTTCTCATTTCGAATTTTTAAAGTTTTGTTTGGCAAAGGTAATGCAAATCGAGAGGATAAAAAAATGAATTCATTCATTTTTTATCCCGAGATGCAGCTTACCTTATTTAAAGGTAATGCAAAAATCCGATTAAGCGAGTGAAATGATAATTTATTATTATTTCCGAGCGTAAGGATTTTATTCAAATCGAGAGGATAAAAAAAT
>DBKQ01000022.1:0-15159 GCA_002298545.1 Prevotella sp. UBA746 | reverse complement strand
TTTATCCCGAGATGCAGCTTACTCTGTTGAGTCGCGTTTCATTAGCAAATCAATAAGCAATACTGCAGTCTCTTTTTCCTCTTTGGGAGCACCCTTGGGCTTCCAAGCCACAATGAAGCGTATAGAGGCATAAGTTGCTTTATATCCTTTTGCTTCCCAGTTATGAAGTTTGTCTTGCATTTTTATCGATAGCATGGCAACATCGTTACCGGTGGCAGGATTACAGAAGCGGCAGTCGTGGTATAATAAAGTTGAACCACTTCTGAGCGATAGAATTTCTTGTTTGAATTTACTGAAGAAGCCGAGGTTCACATCTTTGTGTGAAAGCTGCAACAAAATTTCGTCAGGCATACTATATGTTTTTTTGTCAAGAAAATGTTGATCACTACGCATCTTATTGAACAAATAGCTATTTGTATGAATGGTAAGATTCTTTTTTGCGCGTGTCATACCTACATAATATCGTCGCAGTATCTCGTCGGTGGGATGTTCAGGGTCTTTTATCAGCATGAAAACATTGTCGAATTCCTTGCCTTTGGCTTTATGGATAGTACTTACAACAACATCGGCATCAGCAATGTCGCAGAAATCTTCCACGTTTGATTCAAACATGAATTCCCTAAAGTCGCTGTAATATTTAGTATGGTTGGTCAATTCGAAAATCCTAATACATCGCTTCAGATAAGCGAGGCTGCTGCTTTTGAGATATTTTGAAAATGTTTTGTCCTTAGCCTTCTCCCAAATGTCATCTGTAATGATTGGGGATTGGGTGATTGAAACATTAGTGGTGATACACTTTGTGAAATATCTTGCTTCTGCCATATTCCAAAAGCGTAGTCCGTCCATAGATTGTATGAGTTTGGCTTTTACTCCATATTTGTTCAGTAGGGCGAGCATGATTAACGCTTCCTCGTTTGTTTGCGTAAGTAAACAGCAACTGCCGTTGTGTTGTCTGTTTGTAATCTCTTCAGCAACAGGCAGGTACATGAAAATAGGTTTATGATTGATGTCAAAGGAAAGATGTTCTACTACTTTCACGCATCCGTCTTCATTACTCATTGAAACAATAGGTGTTGTTTTTATTCTTTGAGAAATACACTTTGCAAAATCATTTGCAGCGTCTACAACATGTTTTGCGCTGCGGAAGTTCTCTGTCATTTCCACAAGTCGACTTCCTTGTATTTTACTTAGCTGATACATAAATTGGGAATTGGAGCCGCGAAACTCAAAAATATTCTGGTCGTCGTCGCCAACGGCAATGACGCGCATATCCCCATTAATCTCCATAAGAGCGCATACCAGATCGTAATCGTCTTTATCCATATCCTGAGCCTCATCAATCACGAGCACCGTCTTGCCAATTCTGTTCTGTTCCACTTCACCCTGTCTTATCATCATGGCAGCTTTCTTCACAACCTCGTCAGCTTCGTCAAGATTACCAATTCTGCCGAGCAAGTCAAAGCAATATGAGTGGAACGTTTTTATTTCCACGAAGTGAGCTGCATTTCCAATAAGCTGCATTAGTCTTTGTTTGAATTCAGTTGCGGCAGCACGCGAGAAAGTAAGCATAAGAAGTTGTTCATGTTTTACGTCCTCAAGCAACAATAATGATGCTAACTTGTGTACAAGCACACGAGTCTTGCCACTGCCGGGGCCTGCAGCCACCACGATGCAGTGAGAAACCTTGTCGTCGATAATGTTTTTCTGTTGCTGTGATAAATCTCCGAACAGTTTTTTGTATTTGCCTTTAGTTATGTTTTGCTCTATCTCAGTGGCACGTTCCCCTTTGAAGTATTTATTGATGAACTGTCTGTAGTTCATTTGAAAATAATCTTTCACATATTGCAATGCTGCATTATAGTCTTTTACCATAAGGTTGGCATATTCGCCAACGATATGGATTTGTTGTATTTTCTGTTTATAGAATTCATTGAGCATTTGGTAATCAGCCTGTTTGTATTGAAGGCGATTTTCCTTTATACGCCGGATGCTCATAGCATTATAGAGTACGAGAAATCCACCGTCGAGTTTTAACGCTCCGATTCTTGAAAGATAAAGAAGAGCTTCTTCAACGTCTTCAAGTTGTAGGTCGTTGAAGTTGATGAACATGGAAATATTGTTTGATTTTATTTCGTTAAGCAATTCTACAACAGAGAACTGTACGGCTCCATTTTTTATTTCGGTAGTTTTATTTGCGCCGTTTTCTTCTTTATTCTGATTATTTTCAGTCTTCTCTGCCAATTTATATAGCCATTCAATTATGAAACGGCATATTTCGATTCTCTTTTCAAAGCGATTTATTATAACTTCAATGTCGCCTTGTTTTGAAAGTATAAGACATCGCTGTTCATCGGTCTTTTTTCTTGTATAGCCTTTCACTACAAGAAAATACAACAGCGTTCTTATATTCTTTTCCGTTGAATTTTCAATGCCGTTGCAGACGGCATTTTCGTTAAGTTGCTTATATGAAATATGTAGTGCCTTGTCTGGAATCTGTTCCAAAATGAAACGTTCCAATTTGGAAAAACTTTCCAACTTTGTCAATGCTTTTCGTTCAGTTCCTCCGTTATCTTGCAGATATGCCGAGATGTCGAGCGTATCGGCAAGAATTCCGTCTTGACGCATTCGTTCCACGGCAGAGATAATATCCCTTTTTGTAAGTCCGAGAATGTCGGCAAGATAGTCAATTCTCGATTCTGCCTCAGAGTCTTGTGCTTTTGCGATATTCTTCTGTGAGATAAGCGATTTTATAATCCTTATTGCATTATCTGTTTCGTTATCTGTGAAAAGTTTTGATTCTACGATGCGCTGTCTTGCCTCGTCCATATTCTTTACCGTAATTCCTGTTGCGAAAACATGTGGAACATTGTTTCCCCTTTCGATATATCCACTTTGTTCGAGAGCCGACAAGGCTGTGCGCACTCGTGTCTCGATGTCGGATACGGAATCGTCCCATCCAGCCTGGCGCGCTATTTCGAGAGCAGAGCAGTTAATATATTGGCGTTCCTTAGTAAAACTCTTCACGGCTCTCCATACCTGCTGAATCTCGCTGATGCTCAATTTTGTTTGATTAAGGAGTATGAAATGTTTGTCAAGGTCGTTGTCGCTATATAGTACGAAGCATTTGGCAGAAAGACTTGGATTACGTCCAGCGCGTCCAGCTTCTTGCACATAATTCTCAAGCGAATCAGAGATGTCGTAGTGAACCACCAGTCCGACATCGCTTTTGTCCACTCCCATACCGAATGCCGAGGTTGCAACGATAATCCTCACCTTATCGCTCATAAAGGCATCTTGATTTTGAATTTTCTCGTCTGCATCCATCTTCCCGTTATAAGGCAGAGCTTTCATTCCGTCGCGACTCAGTTTTTGGGCAAGTTCACGAGTTCGTTTTGTTCTCGATACATATATTATTGTGGGGCAATTTTCTTGCATGACCAGACTTCTTAGTCTGGTGTACTTTTCGTTTTCCGTCTCAACATGTATGACGGAATAGTGAAGATTTGTCCTTGAAGCAGATGAGGCGAAAAGTTCAAGATCGGCATCGAGCCATTTTTTGAAATAGTCGCAAATGTCTTGTACAACCTTTTGCTTTGCCGTTGCCGTAAAGCACGATATTGGAATTTTTGTGCTTCCGCCTTTTTTGTTTTGGTATTCTTTTATGAACTTCCCGATGTAAAGGTAGTCAACACGAAAGTCCTGTCCCCATGCAGAGAAGCAGTGTGCTTCATCAATTACAAATCTAACGATGTGGCGTTTCATCAAGATCCTCTCTATCGTTTTTGAGCGTAGCATCTCTGGAGCTATGTATAAGAGAGAGGCATCTCCGTTCATAACTCTTTCTATGGCAAGCGAACGAGATATTGGGTCGAGCAGACCATTGATAGTAACAGCATCAGTAATTCCGCGGTCAGCAAGGTTGTCTACTTGATCTTTCATTAGTGACTGTAGGGGTGAGATTACAACCGTCAGTCCGTGAACGCTCCTTCCACTCATTAGAGCAGGCAATTGGAATGTTAGCGATTTTCCACCGCCGGTTGGGAAAATTGCGAGAAGTGATTTTCCGTCTACAGCGGCTTTTACCGCATTTTCCTGCAGTGGTTCGCCGTTATAGGTTCGGAATTTATCGTAACCATAAAATATATTAAGGTTCCGGTAGACATCGAGGGCTTTGTTGCAATATTCGCATCCCTTTTTACATCGGGTGTTGCGAAGTCTTCTGATAACAAATTCCGTTTCAGGATAATTGTATAGCACCCACCCTGGAGTTACAGAATGGTAATCTGCGGTGTCGATGAGGGCGAGGGCATATGCCAGGGCTACAGGTTTAGAAGAGACTAATTCTGCAATATCAACATTTTCGCAGATAAGTCCTCTAAAGTCTTCGTTTATCAGAGTTATTAGCACATCTCTTCCAACTATAAATTTATCAGCGCCAACAATGCAGATAAATCCTTCGAATTCTTTCTTGTCGTGAAGCAAAGAAGCATAAATAGATTTGCGTTTTTTTGAAAGCTCATTCCATTTGGCAATTTCGCTCATAAATAGTTCCTTTGCCTTTTCGCAGTCGTTCACAGGGTTATTCATCTGTTCTGCAATGAGTTTGTCGTCCTTCAGAAGTTTGTGGTAAGGGCGTTCAGGAAAGAGCAAAGGTGAAATATATAGAGTGTCTACGAGTAGCCAAGGCTGTGGCTCGCTGCCAAACAGATATTTTGCATCATGATGCACGATATTGTGTCCGCATACGAAATCAGCATCACTGTCTTTGATGAAATTTATGAGTTCTGATTTTGATGCCTTATGAAAAGTCGTTCCGTCATGTCGAATTGCGCCGATGTCGTTAATCTTGTGGCTCTTTACTGTAATTTCAGTATCTATGAATACATATTTTGATGAGTTCCTTTCCTTTATTGTAGTTTCTTCTTTTCCAACATTGCTGTTTGCATTGTCGGAAGACTCCTTGTTACCGAATATAAGATTGAATATCGACATAGGCATTAATGTTGCTATCTTTTGCAAATGTACAAATATTATATTACATTTGCATAAAATGAATTTGGATTTTATGTTTGAAAGCTTATAATTATCGAATAGTCGATGATGATGCTTTTATTTAGGCAAGGTTAGCTATTATGAATAATAATATTACAATCTCTCCCGTGGCATTTTTCCACTCGCCATTCTCTTCAAAGTTCGGCGTGCCGAAACAGAGTGGACTTGTTGAGGAACTTGAAGGCTATATAGAGTTTGTTCCAGAGTTTCGCAATCGTGATTTTCTTCGTGGTGTTGAGGGGTTCGACTATTTGTGGCTCGTATGGCAGTTTTCGGCAAATCCCCATGGGGCAACAAGTCCATTGGTTCGTCCACCATTGCTTGGTGGCAATGAGAAGGTAGGAGTATTTGCCAGTCGCTCGCCGTTCCGGCCAAATAGATTAGGTCTGTCTTCTGTAAAACTCGAAAGAGTAGATTATGATGCAGCAAACAGTCCTTTGGTCTTTGTGCGTGGTGCCGACCTTATGGACGGTACACCGATATTCGACATAAAGCCGTATGTTACCATTGCCGATTGTCATTCTGATGCTCGTTGTGGCTTTGTCGACAGAAATGGTATAAGGCGTTTAAAGGTGGAGATTCCGGAAAGAATAAAAGAAATGTTTACTTCAGAACAGTTCGAGGCTTTACGTAAAGTTCTTGAGCTTGACCCTCGTCCTCATTACCACAATGATAATGAGAAAATATACGGAATGCCGTATATGGGAATGGATGTGAAATTTGTTGTAGATGGTGAAAATCTTAAAGTAGTGGGAATTTCTTCACCTTTTTAAGATAACAGCCAAGCTCATTGAAAAAAATCCGATGTTGTTTTCAAGTTGTATGCATACTCTTGAAAACAGCATCGGACAATAAGTAGTGTAAAAGTTTTCTTATCTTACGATTTTAAATACTTCAGCACCAATCTTTATGATGTTCAGTCCATTGTTCAGTCGAATGGCATTGCTTCCTTCGTCAATTATGAATGAATGATATGCTCCAGCAACATCACAAACAGTAACCACCCCATTAAAACCGTTAACGACGACGAAGTCACCATTTCGATAAACTTTAACGTCGTTTTTTGAAATATCGCTTATAGAAGTTGCGTTTCCCTTCACCTCAATGGTCTTCGACAATCTTGTAGACTCATTGTCTCCGTTGTAATAGCTTGAAACTGCATAAGTATGAGTTCCTACAGGCTCATTCGTAAATGTCTTGTTCCTTTTAGTGGTGTAGCTGATAGCCTCTCCGTCGCGGTGAACCATATAGCATAGAGGGTAGAACAGGTCGGTAGCCATGTTGAAGTCCATGCTTGGAGCCTCGTTGAGGTCGGTGCCCTCTGAAGCATTAGGCAATGTCATAATAGCCTCAACATAGAAGTTGCCCTGTGCGTCGGCATAAGGCTCGAACTTTGTTCCGTTAGTGTTCATCACGCAGTTGCCCCTTCCATTTACGAGAATGGCATTAAGGTCTGTTACAGGTGACACTACGCCCTTGCTTCCTTCGTTGTAAACAGAAATCCAATAAGTCTTGTCTGCCTTTATGGTAACAGGAGTGGTGAGTTTAAGTTCGCGGCGCTGTCCGGTGGCAAACTCTTTCACACTTCTTTCAGATACGACAGTCATGTTCTCACCGTTGGCATCGCCCTCCCAAATACGGAATTTAACTGTCAGTTCCGATGGCCCTTGTGTAGGGAAGAACGCCATTTTTGTGATTTTACCTCCAATGTAGTTCTTCAGGTCAGCAGGAGTATAGCAGTTTGCGTATTCCACGGTGTTGCCGTATATGTCGACAGTAGTTGTGTTGCCACTGAATATGTTAGCTCTCGATAGAGAGTTTCCTGTGTTCCAAGTCAGTTCCACGGTGTTGTCAGCTGTGTTCTCGGCAGTAAAGTCGGTAGCTTTGTTGCCAGGTACGAGGATAGAAGTTTCCACCGGGTGGGAGAGTCGTCCGTCCTTGTAAGCAGCATCAACCTGATATGAAATTGCCTTTCCGTCAACAGGTTCGTTGTCTGTATAATTGCATTCTGTTGCAGTTCCCACTTTCACGTTGTCTCGGTAGATATTAAAGTGGTCCACATCCTGCGCTCCATCAATAGCCCATGCCAACTTCACCATACCTTCGCTTGTGGTAGCTGTTAGTTCGGTAGGCTTTGTCGGTTCAGCGAGATGAGTAAACGTGAAGCCCACCTTACCGTTAACATCAGTTATGTTGCTTAGTGAACGATAAGAGAATCTACCATTGCGTGCTTTTGCTGATGGGGTAGTGTCGTCAGAAAACTCCGTATGGTTCTTTTCGCCAGGGAATGGGGCATACTCAGAGTTTACCCATCCGTATGAACCCGGTTCGCTGCTTGGTTCCGCATTAGCATCAGAGCATACCGTATAAATTCCTTGCGGGTAGGCTGCGTTTATATCGTTGGTGAAGACCTTGCTCTTTATAAGATTCTCGTCGACGTGGTAGATGATGAGGCCATGTCCTGGCAGACTCTTGTCAAATCCCTTCGTGTTCTGTCGGTTCTCCATGAAGAAATATTCTCCCGGAGTACCGGTTTCCATCTTATAGGCAACAGCTTCATCTGTAGCCGACGGCATGTCGCTCACCGTTGTACTTTCGTCGAGCAAGGTTGGTTCAGTCCATCCCCACACCCATTTCTGCCATCCGTTAATTCCGGTAGGACGAGAGCCGTAGTCGCCGCTCCAAGCACCGTTGGCGAGCAAATCCCAAATGCCGGTTCCGTTAAATTCTCCGTTGGAAGAGTAGTCTGTGTCGTAGAAATCAGGTGCTCCGAGAGCATGTCCGAATTCGTGTGCGATGACTCCAATTTGCTGAATTTTGTTGTTTTGTGCGTTAATCTCCGGTTCTATAGTGTATCGGCGCACGGCAATTCCGTTGAAGTATTGTCCGTAGATAATGCTACTGTGCGACCAGATGTCGGATGTATTGCTCGATGCCTCCTGTCCGTAGCCTTGGTGGATAACGGCAAGTCCGTCGAGAATGCCGTCACCGTCGTTGTCAAACTGCGAGAGGTCTATAGTTTTGTTCTGTGTAAGCTGACTGAGCGCGTCGTAAATCATGTAAGCAGCGCCGTCAGCTCCGTATGTTGCTTTCGTCTTAGGCAGTGTAATCCAGTCGGTCACGGTAATGTCGAGATCGAGCTTGCCGTACGACTGCTCCAGATAATAGTCGCGTAACGAGCCGATGCCTCCATAGTTCTCCTGCGTCATCATATTTTGGAACTCCTTCTGCGGATACGTATTTTTAGTGTCGCTATAGTTCACGAGGAGAACGAGGAGTTTTCGCTTTCCTGTAGAAGGGAAAGTTCCGTCAACCATAAACTGGCTTTTGTCAACAGACTTCGTCAGTTTTGTGGCAGTTGTATTTTTGTTGAAAGCGTTGCTTAATGGTTTTTGCATAGCCTCCTTCACTTGTTCCGTGCTGAATCTCAGGCGAGGAGTCAGTCCTTTGGCGATGGCATCTGCAGAAGAACCGCAGTATCTGATATCCGATGCCACGAGCTGTCCTTGGGCGTTCTTTTCGGCAAAGGTCCAGAACCCCTTGGTGTCGCGTAGCAGAGTGAAGCCATCGGTAGTTTCCGCCCAGTTCAGGTGCTCGTCGCCCCGTAGCTGTATAGTAATCTTTGTGCCGTCAGGCTGCGTTACGGTAATAGGCAAGGGTAGGGCAGGTACGGCAAGAGCCGGAGCCGAGTATGCCAGCATGGCAGCGCATATAGCGTTGATGTAAACTCTTTTCATTTGCTTAAAGTGCTAAATATAATTACTAACTTGAAAAAGAAAAGCCCCTCCCTTGCTCGGGGAAGGGCTTTACATTATTATAAATATTGTAGAAAAATTATTTCTTCACGAACTTCTGTGTTCCGGCAGGTGTTGCCACGATGTAGAGACCGGCAGGAGCGTTCAAGCCCATAACAGTAGAAGCAGCAGTAGCTGTCTTCTTAGCTACGACTTTTCCTGTAGCATCGTAAACAGTAACCATGTCGCCGTCTTTCGTTCCACTCACTGTGAGCTGGTTGCCGTCGAGACGTGCGGCAAAAGCAGTCTGTCCGTCAGGTGTAACGGCAATCTGCGTTGTAGATTTGTCGTCGGCAGTCATCCAAGCCATGAGCTGCAGACCGAGACCTTTGAAGTCAGAGTCGTAAACGTCAACAGGATAGAACTTGCCGTCTGGCTTAGTTAGTGAACCTTCCGGTACAGCCTCAGGCAGCACGAAGAATGTAGTCACCTTCGACTGTGCGCGGTAAGTTCCGAAGGCACAGAATGAGCGGTAAAGTCCGTAGCTCGTAACATCCATAGTCATCTCCGGTGAGAATTCAAGCGAAACGTAGAAGTTTCCGGTAGCTTTGAATGTTACAGGCTCCTTCAAGTTGAGGTCTCTCATCTCGAAGCTTGAGTTTCCGGTAGTTCTCGGGAAAGCCTCCTCTATAGTCATGTCTTGGCGTGCGAGAACGTTGTCAACGTCAGGGCGTCCGTCTTTCTCGCCATAGAACACTACGCTGAACGGCTTCTGCTTGTCGTTGGCAGCAGGGTCGTTGCTCATCTGCCAGAAGTTGCATCCGAAGCTGAACTTCGACACGGTATAGTCCATCTTGTCGTTTGCAGGCATAGAGAATCGCTGTGCCAGCTTATGATAGTAGTGGTTGAAGCCCGTTACATAGTCGTATCCATTGGCATCCGTGTCATACGACATGATGTAGTCTCTTGACACCTGAGAGTCGTTAGCCGAGAACTCCTGGATAGCGAACTGACTGTTTGGTTCAGAGCCAATAGTCTTCACATCAAGAGTCTTGTTCGTAGTGCTTTCACCCTTAGCGTTAGTTACCTTTAGAGTAATGTCGTATTTACCGTCGGCAGGGAACGAGAACGAAGGCTCCTGTTCTGTAGATGTGGCAGGAGTAGCGCCAGTGGCAGTCCATTCGAAAGTCTCGCCGTCGGTAGAGTAGTTAATCATTCTCACCGGAGCGTCCTTCGCCGTAACAATCTTTCCAGACTCCATAGTAGAGTAGGCAGCATCCGGAACGAAGTTAGCAACAGGTTTAGCTATCTGTCCTGGAGCCTTGAGTGTAAACAAGTCGATGCAAACCTCTCCAGCGTTAGCTGCCTCTCCTCCGAGAGCAAACGAGAAGCAGTAGTTGCCAGCCTTTTCAGGTACGAAAGGCACAGTGAACCTCTGCCACTTGCTGTTCTGGAATTCCGGCAGGTTGAGCAGAGTAGTGGTGTGGAATTCAGAGTCCTGTTCCGTTCCAACGGTGAATGAGAAGTCGCTATGTGCGTCCTCGTTATCAGCGTCGCCCGGCATGTAGAGATAGAACTCAGCATTATAAGTAACGTCCTTTTCAAGATGGAAGAACGGAGTGTATGCACGGTCGTCGCGAGCTACGCTGCTTTCGGGAGCAACGAGATAGTAAACGCCGTCGCGAGCCGGCATAGATCCGATGTTTGCCGTGACGAATGATGACGAACCGGTAGCGAGCCATCCCTTTGGCAAGAACGAAGTTCCGTCGTAGTCCTTGTTCTCGTTGTCAAACGACTGAGAGTATGGCAGCTCAACAGTCTCCTTGTCGTCGTCATCGCCCGGATCTACAGTACCGCCGCCATTTTCCTTAGGACCAGTAACCACGATGTCGTCGAAGGCAACAGCACCGGAATTGAATAATTCTGAGTTTATTCCAAATCCGAAACAGTATTCTCCATCAGTTTCAGGTGTAAACTTATATTCCTGTTTTGTCCATTCCTGATAGCGTGTCCTTGTAGGAGTTTTTCCGAGAGTCTGTGTCATTTCTGCATCCGACTGTCCTGTTCCTACCTTCGTTTCAATCTGAGTGTAATAGTAGTCAGCACTACCTCCTGGAGCTATAAACCAATAGCTGAGCGTATATTCCTGACCAGCCTTCATGGCAAATTTTTTTGTGTAGAACTTCTCGTTGCGGTTCATTACAGCAGACGTCCCTGCAGTTCCGAATACGTAGTTTCCCGAGTGCGTTCCAGTTCCGAAGTATCCGCTTGTGTTGCGCTGGAACGGATAGTCTCCGGTGCTTACCCATCCTTCTGGTAGAGTAGAGCCATCGGCAAAATCGTCGTCGTTGTCGAAATCCATATTAAGCAGTTCTACCGTTTCGGCAGTCTCTCCGCCGCCCGGCTGTTCAGTACCGCCGGTCTCTCCACCACCGGTTTCTCCGCCTTCAGCTTCGTCGCCGATAATTTGGAAGTCGTCTATGCCGAGAGCACCGGCGTTACCCATTTGTGCTACGATGTTGAAGCCAAAATAATAGTCGCCGTCTTCTGTAGGAGTGAAGGTGCATGTTATCTGCTCCCAATCAGCATACCTCTTTGTCGTCTTGCCGAGTGAGGTAGTCATGGCATCAGCGCTCTGTGCCGTTCCAACCTTGAGTTCTACTGTGGTCATAAAGATATCAATGGGAGTTGTTCCTCCTGGAGCTTTGAGCCAGTAGCTCACGGTGTATTCTGTTCCCTTCTTCAGTGAAATTGCTTTAGAGAAAGCCCAATCGTTGCGTCCATCCGATGTTATAGCAAACGTTCCGAGTACGGCATTGTTTGAGTGGGCACCTGTACCGACGTATGTGCCAGCATATCTCCTAATAGGGCTGTAGTCTGATGCTACGGCCTTCCATCCCTCCGGTAGGTCTGCTTGTTTCTCTACTGCCGGTTCATCAAAGTCCTCCGTATACGAGAACTCCTTTGCGTTAGCCTGTAGCGCAGTAAACAGAGCGCATGAGAAGGCGAACGTCTTAAACTTAGTGTTGATTTCCATAAATATAATTTTTTCCCTTTCGTATATAAAAGTTTTTCTCTTGTCGTTTATTTTCTCTTTCTATTTGTGAATTTTTGTAAATTTACAAAATGGAGTTTTTGTTTTGCCAAAGTTTGCAATTGTAGTGTTATTTACACTTTTTGCTTAATAATGATAAAATAAATCCACTTTTCGCTTGCAAAGGTAAGCAAAAGCAATGTATAAAAGCCATGTTCAAGGTTAAAAAATGTTGCAGCTTTTTTCTCTCCCTTCAGTTTAAAGAAAATATTGCATAAGTTCAGCGTCGCTGTATTCTTTATTCATAAAGAGCCAGTCTTTAAGCGTAGCAGTAGTCTTAAAGCCATTGTTGTGGAAGAAGGCAAGCGATGGAGCATTCTTTGAGTCCACGTAGACATACAGTTGGTGGAGGTGCAGAATGTCGCGGGCGTAGTTGATGGCACGTCTTACGGCAGCCGTTGCGTACCCCTTTCGCCGGTGTCCGCGCTGCACCACGATGCCCAGTTCGGCACGCTGGTGTCGCGGGTCGAAATCAGTAATGTCTACAATCCCCACAGTCTCCCCCTGTGAGTTGTCGATAATGAGCCTCACCTGTTTGTCAGTATAAATGTCTCCCACGGTATTGGCAATATACTCATGAAGTGTGTATCGGGAGTACGGCACATTTGTAACCCCCACGCCCCACAGCGACGTGTCGTTTTCCACCTTATATAATAGGTCGAGGTCTTCAGGTTCCATAGCCCTTAGCCTCACCTCAGGAATTCCCTTTTCCTTGTTCATAGTCATCTTAGTACCTCTTTATCAGTAATAACAGTATGGTTTTTCGGGTTGTAAGTTCCCATCAACACATTATTTTTCGGGTTTCTCTCGAAGATAGCTAGAATCTCAGCGTACGAGAAGAGCGACGTGTCGCATACAATATAAGTTGTTGTTCCGTCTGTAGCCATTGCCGTGGCATTTTCGGCAATCCGTTGTCTGTCCTCGTTGTCTCCGCAAACGGCAAACCTTGCCGACAATCCCTTGTCGTCAGCTATGCGTCGGCAGTCGTCGGCATTATGTCTTGAGCAAATGAAAATATATTCAGTTTCCCGTCTGTGATGGTACGGAAAGAAGCCGAGCAGCTTAGAGGCCCTCTTAGCCGACATAGAGCAGAGGGCGAGAACAGCTTTTGTGTAAATGGCGGTTTTAATCGGCAGACTAATCCAGAAGCTGAGATGTCGGTAATGCTTGCGGAAGAAGATAAGCATAGCCTCGTAGAACACATGCACGTATCTGTATGAAGACTTGTGAGTGCTCTCGCCCTTGTAGTGAAGAATGGAAACCGGCAGATACCAGTTTTCAAATCCTCCCTTTAGCAATCGGTACGACAGGTCAATGTCCTCGCCGTACATAAAGAAATCCTCGTCGAGCATCCCCACCTTGTCGATAGCCGTATGCCTCATCAGGCAATAGGCACCGCTGATGACCTCAATCCTTGCCGGTTCGTCCCATGGCAGATAGCTCATATAGTATTTTCCGAACCTCCTGCTCTTAGGATATTTGCTGCAAAGACCGCACATCTTGTAGAATGCCGTGAGAGGGGAGGGCAGTCCGCGTCTACTTTCCATAGCCGCACCTCCGTCGCATTTCAGCATCTTCACGCCGAGTCCTCCGGCATTTTGGTGTGAGTCCATAAATCGGATGCTGTCCTTCAGCACTTCTTCGCCCAGGATAGTGTCCGGGTTAAGCAGCAACACGTATTCCCCCTTAGCCCTTTTTATGGCAAGGTTGTTGGCTCGTGCAAAGCCTAGGTTGTGGTTGCTTGCCACGAATGTAACCTCGCGGAATCTTCTTCTCAGATACTCCACTGAGCCGTCTTTAGAGTGGTTGTCAACTACTATCACCTCAGTCTCAATTCCCTCCGTTGNNTTTCTTTACGCTTAGCAGACATTGTTCGAGGTAGAACTTAACGTTGTAGCTAACAATTATAATAGATATTTTCATGTTTTCATTCTTTGTTTGATAAGACATTTCAGTCTACTTCCTTTCAACACCGTCACTACCGTCCCGGGCTCCTACCTGTTTAGCTCGTCCTCTTTCCTTCCACGGTTCGGATAGACAAAGGCGAGGCACACAGCCCCGATGATAGCCAGATAAGCAAAGGCAACATTCATAAACACATAATAGGATACGATATTTATTATTATCGGCACACCGATCATGGCAAGCCTTGCAGCGGCAATGGCAGTATATTTTCTGTCGCTTTTCCTTGCGCTCTCCTTAACCCCCTTAATGCCTATAATCTTCAGAGCCAGAGGCAGAAGACAAACCGTCAGCAGTTCCATTACGGTAAGCACCGTGTACTCTTGGTTCCCATCCGGATAAGTGTCTACAGAGTCAAAAACCGTCCCGTATTCTCCAATGCCCACCAAACATGCAGCGAGTGCAACGTATGTGTAGAAAAACATGAGCAGAGGTCGTCTTGATGTATCTTTTGCCTCTTTCTTGTCGTTGTTGTCCATGCTAAAATATAATAATGTGTATGATAATTAAACAAATTGTCTTTTTATGAAAGATAAACAGCTTATGATTTCAAATAAACAATTGTTCTATATAAACTCTCTCATTCCCCGAAAGGTGTTCTGTTGAGAATAGACCTTCCGAGCGTCACTTCGTCAGTATATTCCAACTCGCCTCCAACGGAGATTCCCTTTGCAATGGCACTTATCTTCCTTCCGAGCGGTCTCAGTCGTCGCGAGATATAGAAGTTCGTCGTGTCGCCCTCCATTGTCGGACTCAGTGCAAGTATGATTTCCTTAATTTCCTTGTCGTTCTCCACGCGTTCCACGAGCGACGCAATCTCGATGTCCCCCGGTCCTATGCCGTCCATTGGCGAGATAACCCCTCCGAGCACGTGGTACAGTCCGTTGTATTGTTGCGTATTCTCGATAGCCATCACGTCCTGCACGTTTTCCACCACACATACAAGACTTCTGTCCCTTCTATGGTCGGAACAAATCGGACAGATGTCGCTGTCGCTGATATTGTGGCATACGGAGCATTTGCGCACGTTGTGTCTTAAATCGGTCAGCGCTGCTGCAAGATTATCCGTATCTGCCGTTTCCTGCCGCAGCAAGTGGAGGACAAGTCGGAGTGCCGTCTTGCGTCCAACTCCCGGTAGTTTTGAAAATTCCCCTACTGCCTTTTCAAGCAGTCTCGACGGGTATTGTTGGTTCATCTTTTTCTTGTGTTTCTTGTTTTTGTCGGCAAAGGTACTATATTTTGTCGTAACAATGAAATCTTATGGCGTTTTAAAAAGATGCTCATCCGATATGGAGGATAGTATATATTATCGGAAGA
>DBKQ01000035.1 GCA_002298545.1 Prevotella sp. UBA746 | reverse complement strand
TAGAATTAACAGAGTATTGTTAATGACTTTAATGAATATTTTACCCATACGTAAAAGAAAATATATAGTCGAAAATGGTTATTTATTAAGTATATATGGTGGTAGCCAATGGTTTAATATCCCAAGAAATTGTGCAGAATACTTGCTTGATAGAATGAATGATTCTATATTGCGTAGATATTTCAGAACATCATTTGCACCTGATGAGATGTTTGTACAAACCATAATATTTAATTCTGAATATAAGAATAATGTCATAGATTGTTTTGAGGATGGAATTTATCCTGGCCTTGAAAAGATAACATTTTCTCATTATATAGAATATAAAGGAGGACAAAAGATTTTTAAGTTGACTGATTATGACAAATTGATAAAATCTAAAAAAATGTTTTGTCGTAAAGTTAAAACTGGTGTCTCAGATGAATTGTTGAATAAAATCAATGAATATAGAAACAATGGATAGTGTCATTCATTTACAACCCTTCATCCCTCATTATCGTGAAGAGTTCTTTTTTTTATTGGGAAAACGTTTGAAAGAAAAAGATATAGGGGAACATCCGGTAACGCAGGAAATTTATACCTATGAGAACGAAAAAGATGTAAAGTCTGGCTCTTTCAATATTAGTCAACTGGTATGTAAGCATATTCAGAGTAAGCTTGTTAAGGCAAAGTTGTTGCTTTATAATCCATTCCATCTATTCAGTAAGAATACCAAAGTCTTGGTGTTGATGTTGAACTTCGCTCATGCGACTACTTGGCTTTTATTGCTTACCAAATGGCTTCACCATCGTAAAATTATCCTTTGGGGACAAGGTATTTCCGTGCGTCGCTACATAAAAGAAGAGAAAAAGCCGGACTGGAAGCTAAGATGGATGATTTCTCTTGCTGACGGCATTTGGTTTTACATGGATAAAGAAAAAGAACAATGGCAGAAAATCTTCCCCAACAAACCAATAGTAGCTCTACATAATACGCTCTCTGGAGTCGATGAAATGGTTAAGTATCAACCTACTGTTTCTGTTGAGGAATTGAAAGAAAAATATGGTATTAAGCAAGATGTGATTTTTATCTTTTGTGCCAGATTTACAGCCGATCGTCGTATTGATTTGCTCTTGGAGACAATTAAGCGACTGGATGCACAAAAATACGGTTTTGTCATTATTGGGGCTGGAGCATCAAAACCGAACTTCACTCCGTATGATAATGTTTATGATTTTGGGGCTGTTTATGATACGGCTGTAAAACGTGAACTGTTTGCATTATCTGATATTTATTTTCAGCCAGGATGGGTCGGTCTCTCTATTGTTGAGGCCATGGCATACGGAAAGCCGATTTTTACTTTTGAACGAAGTAAAGATACTTTGCAATGCGTGGAGTATTCGTATATTCGTCATGGTGAGAATGGTATGATTTTCCATGACATCGATAATTGCATTAAAAGTGTGGAGGGACTTTCTGCTGATGAGATAAAGCGTTTGGGTAATAATGCCAGAGAATATGTTGCAGAGCATCTGACGATTGAACAGATGGTGGATAATGCAATGAGTGTTATAAATAATGTATGTAAAACAAAATAATCTGATTTTACAATGAAAGATTTTAAAGATATAAAAATTGCTGTAGCCGGCACAGGCTATGTGGGACTGAGTATTGCAACCCTGCTGTCGCAGCATCATCATGTGAGTGCTGTGGATGTAATCCCAGAAAAGGTGGAGAAACTGAACAAACGTATCTCACCGATACAGGATGAATACATAGAGAAATATCTTGCTGAGAAGGAACTGAACCTTACTGCAACTCTCGATGGCAAATCGGCATATCGTGATGCTGATTTTGTTGTTATTGCCGCTCCGACAAACTATGACCCTGTAAAGAACTATTTCGATACATCTCATGTCGAGGAAGTCATCGATTTAGTGTTGGAGGTGAACCCCGATGCTGTAATGGTTATAAAGAGTACCATCCCTGTGGGGTATACTCGCAGCCTGTATCTGAAGTATGCGAAGAAGGGCGTAAAGCAGTTTAACTTGCTTTTCTCTCCAGAGTTCCTTCGTGAGAGTAAGGCCCTCTACGACAATCTTTATCCAAGTCGTATCATAGTTGGGTATCCAAAGCTTATCGACCGTCCGGAGTTTGAAGAAGAAAACGAGGCAATCAAATCCGTAACAGATGTTGAGAAGATGAAGGAAGCTGCAAAGACTTTTGCGGCATTATTGCTTGAGGGGGCAATTGGTCATCATGGTGATACAAAGCAACTGGATTCTTCACTCTTTACTATTCGTTCTTCAATGGAAAAGAACATTCCTGTTCTTTTCATGGGTATGAAGGAAGCCGAGGCTGTAAAACTCTTTGCTAATACCTATCTCGCTCTCCGAGTGAGCTACTTCAATGAACTTGATACCTATGCAGAGGTTAAGGGACTTGACACTGAGGCAATAATCGATGGAGTAGGGCTTGACCCTCGTATAGGTACTCATTATAACAACCCGTCATTTGGATATGGTGGCTACTGCTTGCCAAAGGATACAAAGCAGCTGCTTGCCAACTATGCTGATGTTCCAGAGAATTTGATAGAGGCTATCGTGGAGAGTAATCGTACTCGTAAGGATTATATCGCCGATGCTGTACTGAAGAAAGCTGGTTGGTATGGATATTCTGAGAATAATCAGTTTGGAGCAGATGTAGAGTCGTGTGTTATCGGTGTGTATCGCTTGACAATGAAGTCGAACAGTGATAATTTCCGTCAGAGTGCTATACAGGGTATCATGAAGCGTATCAAGGCAAAGGGTGCAGAGGTGATTATCTATGAGCCGACGCTTGAAAATGGTAGTACGTTCTTTGGTAGTAAGGTGGTGAATGACCTTTCTGAATTCAAGTCGCAGAGCCATGCTATTATTGCCAACCGTTACGACGCTTGTCTTGATGATGTGAAGGATAAGGTGTATACGAGGGATATATTTAGAAGGGATTAAATTTTTATGACTCAATATTTAAGTTATAAACTGCGGGTGCTCTCGCTTGTTCCTATAATTCTTGTTCTGTATATACACTCTGGTTTTCATGCTGATGAGATAGAGGGGATGTTGCTTAACGATAGGGTGCAAACGTTTGTGTCTGGAATGATGGGGCGGTGTGCTGTGCCACTGTTTTATATAATTTCGGGCTATCTGTTCTTTCTGAAAGTGCCGGAGGGGATGAAATCTATCTTTGGCAAGATGAGGAAGAATTTCATTATTATACAGAGGCGTGAAACGCTGCAAGAACAAACTTTCAAGAACTTTTACTGTTGATGCTTGTGAATTGTGCGTTATTAGTGCTGACACAAGGATGTTTGTGTCAATGACTACATATACCATTGCGCTCTTGTCTTAATCGTCTAACTTCACGTATCTCTGCATTGATTTCATCTAAGGTCAGCTCTGGAGTTTCTCCCGTTTCTGCTGCAGCTCTAATTCTTTCAAATGCTGCGTGTCCTTTGGCGGACACTTCGTCTTCCTCTTTTGCTTTTATGGAAAAAGGGATGCTGCGACTGCGGATAATGGCTTTTATGAAGATATTGATGGCTGTATTGGCGCTCATGCCAAATTGCTCGCAGAGGCGGTCGAACTGTGATTTCTGTTGTGCGTCCATACGCACTGTCATTGCTGTCTGTGCCATAATTCATTTATTTAGATGTTGTATGGATGGCAATGTGCCATCATTTCAATGCAAATATAATGCATTTTGTGTTTGACTTGATGTGTATCGTCTGATAATTTATATTATTTAACAAACGAGATGAAAATCATTCACTATATACCGAGTATCGACCGCACGGCGGGCGGTACTTCTACCTATATGCAGGTGCTCGCCAAAGGACTGGGGGAGCTTGCTGAGGTTCATATCATTACGCATGCGTCGGAGAATCCTCTAACGATGGAGAACTGTACAGTGCATTATGTGCCGGAATATAACCCGTTCCGGAGGCATTGGACAAAGTTGGTGGCTGGCATTATGGAAGAGATACATCCCGACATTGTGCATGTCAACTGCTGTTGGATGCCGGCTTGTGCTGCCGTGCAGCGGATAGCAAAGAAACGGGGATACCGTGTGGTGCTGACACCGCATGGTATGTTGGAGCCGTGGATCATTAAACGACATTACTGGACAAGGAAACTTCCGGCTTTGCTGCTCTATCAGAAGGCGGCAATACGGAAGGCGGATTGCCTACAGGCTACGGCGGAGAGCGAGTATGACAACTTGTTGCATCTCGGATACAACGACAAGATTAGTGTTGTGAAACTCGGCATCGATGCTGATGGTATCAAGATGAAGGAGTCATGGAAGAAGACTCGACAGATTCTGTTCCTTTCTCGTGTGCATGTAAAGAAGGGTATCAACTTCCTGATTGAGGCGGCGGAGATTCTTCGTGATGAGTTGAAGGGGTATAGGATTCTTGTTGCCGGTGAGGGGGATGAAGAGTATGTGTCTGCTCTTAGGAGTCAGATTGAAGATAAGGGATTACAGGATACGGTGCAGCTCGTTGGTGGCGTGTATGGCGATGAGAAATGGCGACTTTTCCAGTCTTCTGATTTCTTCGTGTTGCCTACTCACTCCGAGAACTTCGGACTTGCCATTGCCGAGAGTCTTGCTTCGGGAACGCCTGTCATCACTACCGTTGGTACTCCGTGGAGCGACCTTAACACTTCTCATGCCGGGGCATGGATAGAGATTGGTACGCAGCCACTGGTGGAGACGTTAAGAAAGTTCTTGGCAATGACGGAGGAGGAACTGGAGCAGATGGGACGGAATGGTCGCAAGCTTATAGAGACGAAATATTCTGCTCGGGTGATGGCTAAGGAGATGATGGAGGTGTATGGAAGATGGAAAAATTGAAAGATGGAAAAATGGAAAAATGGAAGATGTTGGCACACTTTTTTTGTTCTCCCACGGATTACACGGATTTTATTTTGAACACGAGACTCGTCGAAGACACACTGACCAACGGGAAGTAATCGCACGAATCTCACGAATATT
>DBKQ01000076.1 GCA_002298545.1 Prevotella sp. UBA746 | reverse complement strand
GGAAGAAACTGCCAAAGCCTCTCCCCGATTGGAATGTATAATAATTTCTTAATAAATTTGCCATAATAAAATAAACTTCATATCTTTGCATATTGATGTAATCATAAAACCCGTCTTATTATGACAACAAAAGAATGTCTCGAAAAATTATCCCCTGTATTATTTTGGGATATTGATAAAGAACAAGCAAATTTGGATAAATATCCTTCTTTCTTCATTCAAAGAGTTTTGGAATATGGAAATCTTAATGACTGGAGTATTCTTTTAAACTATTACGGAAAAAAGAAAATTGCAGACATCTGCAAATCGCTTCGCTCGTTAGACAATAAATGTCTGTCATATATATGTACTATAACCAATACTAAGAAGGAGGACTATAGATGTTATCGTATAGCACAGTCGAGCCCAACACATTGGCACTACTAAAATCACTGATGGAAGAAAACGCATTTTCCGACATGAGACTTGTCGGAGGTACGGCGTTGGCTTTGCAATATGGGCACAGACAGTCAATTGACTTGGATTTCTTCGGCGAACTGAGTTGTGACATTGAAGATACTAAAGCTGTTTTATCTAAACATGGACAAGTAACAATTTTAAAAGAGACTGAAACAATACGTATATATATTGTCAATAACATCAAAGTTGATTTTGTACATTATAATTGTTATCCTTGGATTGAAGAAGCAATAGTTGAAGACGGAATTAGGCTGGCATCTGCAAAAGATATCGCAGCAATGAAAATCAATGCAATAGAAGGACGTGGCACAAGAAAAGATTTTGTGGATATATATTATCTTTTAAAGCATTTCACTCTATCTGAAATCATAAGTTTCTACAAAGAGAAATACCCTAACTATAGTGATTTTCGTGCTCTCATGAGTCTTACTTATTTTGAAGACGCCGAACAACAGCCTATGCCAAGGATGTTTGACCAAACGACTTGGTCTGATATGCAACAGAAAATACTTGAAGAAGTTAGAAAATATAACCCATAAAAGATATATTAGAAATAAGATTATAAAAGAGAAAAGTAAGACTTTTCTCTTTTTTTATAGTAAAACGTTTAAGTGAGTGCAATGAAAACTTGTTTTCAACTTGCCGAACGTGAGTTTTTTTAGAAAAGAAAATCGGGAAGAAACTGCCAAAGCCTCTTCCCGATTGGAATGTATAATAACTATGTTTTTAATTACTTCAACCAGCGTGGGTCACCAACCTGATCATTCTGAAGAACAGAATTCTTGATTGTGAAGTTCAACTCTGATGGCTTCTTGAAGATTCCAGAAGATACTTCATCAACAGAAAGGAATTTGTCTGCAAAACTTCCTGAACCCATAACAAAGTCTTTGGCAAGATAAGTTGCGCTACCAGAAATTGTAACTGTTTCTTTCTTCTGATATCCACGTGCTGTTTCTTGGAAAGTCTTGGCAAACAATGTCTTGTTGATATTTGCTGTAACTCCATTGTTAGGTGCACTCTTGGCACTAATGAAATAAGCGCCGTCGCCCAGTAGATTATAGAATGTACATGACTCTACATTGATCTTCAAACCAGCTACCGCATTAGTAACATCAATGAAACTCTTCTTGCCAAGACACACATTACTGAATGTAGAATTCTTCAGTGTGATGTTATTAACAACAGTCTTTGCTTTGTCGAAGCAGAAGAACGCATAAGCACCTGCATGGTTGTTCACAATACAGTTGTCAACAGAAACTTTGTTGATTGTCTGTCCACCTTGAGCACGAAGTAGTGAGCTGTTTAGATTATAGATTTCACACTCTGTGAAACCAATAGAGTCAACTGTGCAAGCACCACTCTGGTTGAACAGATACTCACATCCCTTCTGGCCACCGTCTGCATCATAGTTGCCATTGATGATAACATGCTCAAAGCTTAAGAATCCTGCTGTTGCTCCATCCGCATACTTCATAGACTTGTATGCATTCAAAGTTGCCTTAGCACCAGCACGGCCGAAGAATGTAACAGATACTCCACTTGGTATTGTCAAGCCGCCAGTACCGTCTGCTGTACCAAGAGAGATTGTCTTGCCGGCTGGAATACCTATAGCAAGAGTTGCAATCTCTGATGTAGAGTTGCCGATAGCCGTACTTGCAAATTCTTCAAGCATAGTCTGTGTCAGCTCTGTAGCGTCATCGTCAAGATAAGCCTGGAAGTCTGCACTCGGCATACCCTTAGCAGTCTTCAACTTAACCTCACCGAGCAGGATCTCGCCATTGTAGATTGCAAAAGTATAAGACTTGTTAGGAGTAAGACCGGTAATAGTCTTCTCTGCCTTTGCAAGGTCTTCTTCTGTAAGGTTAATCTGGTCAGAAACCGGTTCGTCATCAACATTTGTTGTCATAACGATATGTGTGGCATGAGTACCGGCAATCCATGTAAGACGGACGCTTGTGTCAAGACGGTCTGCATCAGCAACGTCTCTCAAAACACCCGGAGTACGGAAAGAGGCACCGCTCTTATAGTAAACCCACTTTGACTCGTTCTTTGTTGAAGACATTACCTTTACACGAAGATAATACTTTGTGTATTCAGAAAGTCCGCTAAGTTCAACAGGAGACTTAGTAATTCTGTTCTCAGGATCATTACCATAGACTACAGTCTTCTGTGTCTCGGTTCCACCCATTGGCACATCATCGGTAAGTGTATCTGTGCTAAGCTCCACGATGTAATACTCGCCATTCTTGTCGTATGGAGTAAACTCCACCGTTGCCTTAGAAGGAGCATTATCATCAGTCTCGACAGACAACTTGCTGCTGTTCACACCAAACAAGCGGTCGTGCGAAGCATCTGTTTCCCAGTCGTTGCCGTCAATACATGAAGCCAATGGCATCATGGCGAGAACCGCCATTGAAATGCTAAATATATTTTTAATTTTCATTGTAATTCACGTTACTGTTTTTGTTAATATTAATTGCCAAAGCCGTAAGAGTTCTCCAAATATCCATTCGAAGCGGATATAGTGGTAGAGGCAATAGGCATAAGGTATCTGTTCTTTACTTGAACGCCATCGCCAACAAGACCCGAGCTAATTGTAGGCAAGTTGGTATCAACGTTTTTATCTTTGCCTGTACCTGTCTTAGACTTACCGAATCCGTCGCACTTACCCTTATAGTCATCCTCTGTCATGTCGCCAGAAAGACCATGCCATGTAATACTGCTAAGGTCGATCTTTGTCTCTGCTTCATCAGTATAGTTGAAGTAAAGAGTTTCTGGATAAGACTTCTTGTCCAGTGCTGCAACATAAGTATCCTTGAACTCCTGAATCTTCTGAGCCAACAAGTTCCAACGGATAAGATCCCACTTGCGGAATCCTTCACCTGCAAACTCCCAAGCATTCTCCTGAACAATAGCATTGAAGAAGCCCTCCTTGTCTGTAGGCACCTTGTTGTTCATATACCAAGCGGCAAGAGCAGGGTCATTGCTAAACGCACGAGTGTGAACCTCAGCAAGAGCCTCCTTAGCTGTTATGCCAGCATCACCGTCAGTTCTTCCTTCAGCACCAACAAGTTCATTCATCACCTCTGCATACCAAAGCAGAATCTGAGAATAGCGCATAACAACCGGGTTAATACCTGTCATGTGTTTTGCAGTAGCCTTCAAGTTCTCCTGAAGCCAATCATTAGTCATTCTACGTGGATCCCACTTTGCGCAATAAAGTCCGAAAGGAGCATTGCCAAGCATAGACTCGATTGTCTTCTTACCGTCTTGCTTGATTTCATAAGCAGCAACAGTAACGTCACGACGCTCATCGTTATCATCATAAGAATAGAGCAATGGAGCTGTAAGTTTCAACTTACCGGTAGAGTTACCATAACCATATTCTGTAGTAACACCGTTAAGGCGTACACCAACTGTATATCCAAGCTCACCTGTTACATTACGTCCCATAGGAATCTCGAAGATATTCTCATGGTAAGTTTTGTCGAGAGTAAGTTTGTTAACCATGTCCCACTCTTTCTCAAAAGAAGGATTCAGCTTGTGTGTACCATTAGTGATAATAGCCGAAAGATGGGTCAATGCTCTCTTGTAAAGTTCCTCACGCTTGGATGCATCCGGACGCTGTGTTGGATATGTTTCGTCTGTATAGTCAGCAGTTTCATATCCCTCCTTAGCCTGCTCACGGATTGCATATCCCGCACGTGTCAAAGCGATCTGGGCGAGAAGACCATGAGCATAACCTTTAGTTACATGCTCTGTAGTATATCCGCCAACAGCATCAGCCCAAGGCAGATACTCGATAGCCTGGTCGAGATCGTTCATCAACTGATCCATAATCTCATCACGGTCGGTCTTGTGCAGATAAGCATTCGACAAGTCGCTCTTTGAATGTTCAGTCTTGAAAGGAACATCACCAAAGAAACGCACCAGGTCAAAATAGCAGAGAGCACGCAATGTCAAAGCCTCTCCGAGGTAACGCTGCATTTCTGCTTTGTCAGATGCAGTTCCGTTAGCAAGCAAATCGCTGTTGTTGATACCGTCGATACAGTCGTTAGCATCCTCGATAACGCCATAAATAGCATCCCAAACACCACTAATCTTGCTCCAGCCCGGACTCATGTTGTAGTTCATGTTTCCACGCTCGCTACCTGTATTGGTAGCATCATCACCAAGACCATCAACAAGTTCGATGTCGCTGTTCAAGTTCCATACGATAGCAAGGTCCTGTGAATAAGTACGGTCCTGAGTCAGACCGCCATATATTTTGTTAACTCGCAAGCTTGTGTAATAAGCAGAGTTGTAAACGTCTGTGGTCTTGATTTCCGACTTTGCATCCTGATCCAGGAAGTCAGAGCAAGAAGAGAACGCCGCAACACCTGCCGCAAGCAGAGCTACAGAAAATATCTTTTTCATAATTATTGTTTCCTTTACTTTTTATTAGAATGTTACGTTAATACCTGCAACAAATGAACGGCTCTTTGGATATGCAGCATAGTCGATACCCGGAGTCATGGCATTTTTCTTGCTGCTTGTATCTACTTCTGGATCATAGCCAGAATAGTTGGTGAAGCAGAAGAGGTTGTAGCCTGTGAAGTAAACTCTCACATTCTGCAGATAGATAGCCTTCATCCATTTTTTAGGAAGAGTATAACCAACAGTTATGTTTTGGAGACGCAAGAAAGAAGCATCCTCCATAGCATAGTCAAGCACATACATTGTTGAAACGCCTGCAGGGTTATACATTTTCTTGCCCTGGTTGATCTCGTTCAGACGGTTGATAACGCCCTCTGTTCCCTCATAGTATGCTATAGTTGAAGAAGAAGGACGACCGAGGTTCAAGCCTGTGTTAGGATCAATCCAAGTATAACGGTTGTCGAGAGTGAAATCATCAACAAGATTATACTTAGTGTTAGAACCAGAGTAGAATGAGTTAGCCAACTTAGTAGCGTTTACGATCTTGTTGCCAAGAGAGTAGTTGAAGAACACATTGAAATCGAAGTTGCCCCAGTGTCCGTCGAAGCCGAATCCACCTGTTGTGGTAGGAATAGTGTTGCCAAGACGCTGCTTGAGAGGATCGCCATTCTTGTCTGTCTGAACCTTTGGTACACCTGGATAGAGGTTACCGCCGAAGAGGTCCTTACTATTGTCAAGAGTACCTGTTGTAGGATCCTTAGAGTCAATCTTCTGACCCATGTTATTAACCTGGTACCAGTTACCCTTGTCATCAAGTTTCAAATCACCTACACCCTCGCCAGTCTCTGGATTTGTTACGACGAATGGAGTGTAATAGCCGTTCAGCTTATAGCCCCAAACCTCACCGAGGCGTCCGCCTTCCTCAATCTTGAAGTCCTCATATTTAGATATTGTAGAACCTGCAAAGCTTGAAGACTGCCAAGGGTTCTTCATATTCAACTCATCAATCTTGTTCTTGTTGTAAGAGATATTGAAGTTGAAATTCAAACCGAAGTTCTTCTTGTCAACCAATACTGCGTTGAGAGCAAACTCAACACCCTTGTTAGAAGTTTTACCGAAGTTCTGGAACTGATAAGTATAACCAGTATTAGCCGGAATAAGGCTCTGCATCAACAAGTCTTTTGTTGTATTCCAGTAGAAATCCAACGTACCGCTGATACGGTTGTTCCAGAAGCCATAGTCTACACCGAAGTTACGAGTGATAGTAGTTTCCCACTTCAAGTCAGGGTTGTAAAGATATGTACCGTGCTGAAGCATTGAGGCACGATCCTCGCCAAAGAATGGAGACTTGGAAGTGTTAGAAGAAAGAGAATAAACAGTCTCGAGCAAACCGGAATTAATACGGTTGTTACCAGCAGTACCAAAGCTCAAACGAACCTTCAAGTTAGAGAGCCACTTAGAAGAGCTCTTCATGAAAGCCTCGTCTGACAAACGCCATGCCAAAGCAGCAGACGGGAAGATACCCCAACGGTTGTCCTTACCGAACTTGCTTGAACCGTCGGCACGAAGAGTGAATGTTGCAAGATATTTATCAGCCAAAGTATAGTTTATACGACCAAAGTAAGAAAGGATATTCTCTTTAGCCGGCATGCTAACCTCATTTGGCAGAGCTGTACCTACAGCGGTATTAGAAAGGACATCTTGTATAGAGAACGTTGCAGGGAAAGCAACAGATGTACTTGTACGAGTTGTTTTCTCAGTACTGCTCCACTCCTGTCCCAAGAGAACGTTAATATGGTCGCGACCGCCAAAGAGTTTAGAGTTGTCGTAAGTTACAGTGTTAGCATTACGCCAGTTCTGCTGGTCAACCTTGATAAACTGAGCCTGAGGCTGTCCGTTGTATCCATACTTTGAGTTAGTTGTAGCGTTGCTACCCCAAACCTGGTCAGTATTGTTGTAATCCCAACGATAACCGAACTCAGAACGGAAGGTCAGTCCCTTGATAGGTTTCCAGTTCAAGCCAACATTGTAGTTCTGCTGGAAACGCTCCTGATATTTATATGAATCAAAGATACGCTCAAGCGGGTTACGCTCAGTAGATGTGCTGTTTTCCTCATCTTCATCACTATTCTGTGTAAGAGGATAAACAGGATAGAATTTTACGGTATTTGCAACGATAGAGTTTGCAGCGTTGCTTTCGTTTGTGTCAGCACCACCGTTAAGACCGTCAAGCTTTGTATAAGCCATACGACCGTTGAAATCGAGAGACAACCATTTATTCAAGTTTGCATTGATCTTTGCATTAACATTGTTCTTTGCATAACCAGAACCAATCATGATGCTCTTTTCATCATTGTGGGCAAAGCTTACGTTGTATTTAATATCCTTGCTACCACCGCTAACATTCACATTATACTGTTTCTGAACGCCAGTACGTCCGAACACCTCGTCCTGATAGTCTGTTCCTTCTACTGATTTCCAGATGTCGAGGTCTGCAAAATTTCCATAGTTGGTACCACCTCTTTCATACAGAGCATATGCAAAGTTGTATGGATCAAGAGTCTTAACAAGCTTAGTAACCTTTTTCCATCCGAGAGAGCCGTTGAAGCTTACCTGTGTCTTGCCTTCCTTACCGCTCTTTGTAGTTACGATAACGACACCGTTTGCACCACGTGCACCATAGATTGCTGTAGAAGAAGCATCCTTCAATACGTCGATGCTCTGGATTTCACTTGGAGCGATATCGCTGATAGAAGATACAGGGAAACCGTCTACGATATAGAGCGGAGAGTTGTCCTGAGAAAGAGAACCACCACCACGCACACGAATCTTGACATCAGCATCTGGTGAACCTTCCGTTGTAGTAATGTTCACACCTGCCATCTTACCGGTAAGCGCCTCGCTGACATTTGCAACAGGAACATTCTCGATTTGCTTTGCACTAACAGAAGTAACGGCACCGGTCAAATCTTTTTTCTTTACCGTACCGTAACCGATTACCACGACATCGTTAAGAGTCGTAGCCTCGTCTTCCATTACGACATTAACACTGCTCTTTCCGCTGACGTTTACAGTGGCTGTCTTCATACCGATGTATGAAACAGTAATCTGCTTTCCGCCGGAAAGATTGATGGAGAAGTTACCGTCAAGATCGGTAACAGCCATGTTCTTGGCACCCTTCTCCTGAATGGTAGCACCGATGATAGGTTCACCGTTGCTGTCCTTCACATTTCCTTTCAACGACTGTGCCGACAGGCTGCCCACTACGAAGAGCAGGAGCGCAATAAGCCCCAGTCTAAAAGATTTCAAATTACCAAACATAGTTATTAATTAAAAAAATAATATTAAAAAGATTTTGCAAAGATAATGATTTTTAATGTAGAAATAGCAAAATCTATAGTTAAAAAGCCAAATTCTGCTAAATTCGCCCCTAAATGCAAACGTTTTTACTCCCTGTACCCATAAATTTCTTTAAATCTTTATGCGTAGTCTATTGGCATAATGTCAATTATCCGAAGTGTGTTTCGGGGAACTTTTTAGACAAAAACAATTAAAACACCCTTGTTATTTTGCAAGTCTTCGACTTGTTTATAGAATGTTTATATGTTCTTATGAGAGCAAGCTCTCAACGCACATATAAACATTCTATAAAAGAGTCACTTCGTTCCTCTTGCAAAATAACAAGGGCGATAAACATAAAAAACATTTAATCAAAATATCTAAATTACTACCAATAATTCATTCTACTTGTTTTATTTATATATTGTTCACAATATAGTATAACAAAATTCGTTATACTATAAAATCTATACTATGCGCTATCAAATAAACAAACTCTCAGATGTTAATAATATGCTTTGTGACAAATTAAAACGATATTGTTACGAAGTTAATGGCTGTTGTCAGACTGTACATAGAGAGCTTGGACCTTTCCTTAATGAGTATATGTATCAAGATGCTTTATAAATATTATTTAAAGAACATAATATTCCTCATGAAAGGGAATATTATTTCTCTATTGATTTTCACGGCAAAAGAATTAGACACAAACATTTCATTGACTTTCTTGTGAAAGATAAAATGATTATAGAGTGTAAAGCTGTTGAAACTTTAAACTCTGACCATAGGCAACAACTATGGAACTATATGCGGCTAACAAAAACAAGAATAGGGATACTATGGAACTTCGCACCAACTAAAGACCAAAATGAGCATTATTATTTGGATGTAGAAAAGAATATAATGTATATGTTTTAACAGTGAAAAAACAATTTCTGTAACTTATGTTGTAAAACTGTTTTTTATGTTTATCGCCCGAAATAAGTAAAAATGCCGAAGGCATTGACTGTGAACTGTCGGATTTCCGTTGAGAACTTGTTCTCATAAGGAAATATGACAGTTCACAGTCATAACCCGAGGAACGAAGGTTTTACTTATTGAGGGTGTTTTAATTGTTTTTGTCTAAAAGGACTTGTGATAATTGGCATTACGAGAACAGAAAAGAGCGGCACCGATGGGGATGCCGCTCTTATTATATATAAGGTATAGGAGATTACTTCACGATCTTGGCAGTCTTGATGCTACCGTCGGTCATCTTCTGAACCATGATGAGAACACCATGCTGACTGCCGTCAACACGTGAACCCTGAAGATCATAGAATATTGTTGAAGCAACGTTCTCTGCATTTACCTTCATAGAGTTGATGCCAGTAGTAGTTGTAGAACCGCCACCGAAACCACCCATGGCATTGGCAGGACGAACCACAAACTTGTCAGCCGACTCACCAGCAGCAACAGTCCATGTTGTAGCGGCAGTCATACCAACAAACTTGTCATCATAGAATACAGCATAAGCCTTTGCACCCTCTGCAGCAGTCCATGAGATGTTGCCATCGGTTGCAGAAAGTAGACCAAGACCAATCTGAGCGCAGTCAGCATCCGGAGTCCATGTTGGGAACACCTTGTCGAGAGCATATTCGGCAGCCTGGTCGGCAGTAAGGATAGTCTCCATAGTGTTCTCCTTCTTGTCTTTCTTGAAAGTAAGCACGTTAGATGTAGGAGAAATTACATTGCCCTGAGCATCCATAGTGTTATACTCCACGAACTTGTCGGCAGGCACATTCATACCATCGGTAGTAAAGCGAGACTTCACGATTTTGTCCGGCTGGAGGAGAGTTGTGTTCAAGTAAGCCAAACGAGGAGTGCCGCCCCATGCACGACCGAAGTTGAAGTTTTCAGCGTAGTTGTCTACAGTACAGTTGTTCAAAACGTAACCCCACTGGCAACCGTTGTCGGTATAAGGCGCAGCGATAGTACAACCGCCCTTGCCGTCCTTGGCACGCATTTCAACAACAATCTTACACCTATTATAATATACGTCGCCACCGCCGCAGAGGAAGTCTACCGTACCGTGGATTTCAGAATCCTCCCAATAGTACTTGCCGTTTCCGTTGCTATAGTAAGTATCCTGATAAGAGAGCATCTTCACGTTCTTGCAGATAGTGCCGTCGCCCTTGTCCTGCAAGCAGACTGCACGACCGGCAGCCCCAGAGTTGTAATAGTCGAGAGCATTCTGCAGAGTCAAGTCCTGCATATAAAGATTTTTGCCTGTAACGAAGAGAGTGGCAGTAGTACCGATACCCTCGTTCTTCACCTTAGGAGCATTCTTGATGATGGTCTTGTCCATACTCTGACCGATGATAGAGATATTGTTGCCCGAAACGGTTGTCAGCGCAGTCTCGCCGAGATCGTAAGTTCCGTTAGGCAAGAAGATGCAAGTGCGCTCGTCAGCCTTAGCGTTGGCATTGGCAAGGTCGAGCATAGTGAGGAAATTGCCGGCGTTGCCAGCCTCAACTACATAATATCCGAGTTCATTCTTCTCTGTAGAAGCATCACCAAGGTTAGCCACTACGAGTTTGTGGATATACATACCGCCGTCGAACGAGAGAGTAAGAGTTCCAGGCTCACCAGTGTATTCGATGCTCTGCATCACACCATCGTTAGTCTTGTCGAGAGTTATAGTGCCGACCTCTGTCTCACCTTTCTTCAGAGTAACTGTAGTGGCTCCACTGTATTTGCAACCAGTAAGGAAGATGAGCGAGTGGCGACCGGAAATGATGTCAATCTTGTCGTCAGCACCGAAGCTCCATCCGTGCTGCTTATCATGGAAAGCACCGGCAGTAGGATTGAATCCCTCGTGGTCTTCAGCATAGAAATATGGGTCGGTAAGATTGTAAGTATAGCGGTTCACGTCGCTTGCCACCTCTATGTCGGTAGCTACGGCATAAAGACTTGTAGGACCCGTTACGATATCCTCGGCAGAATATTTGCGTCCGCCGTCAGCCTCTTCGAACCATCCGCGGAAAGCCTTTCCGTCAGCCACAATCACGCCGTCGCTGTTTCTGAGCGCAGCGATAGGCGAATCTTTCTCCACCTGCTGAGTAGCCTCGAGCACAGAGCCGTCTGTATTATAATAGGTAAGAGTATAGTCAGGCTTGAAAGCCACAGTCAGTTTGTATGTAGCAGTCTGGTCGCCAGCCTTCACAACGGCAGTAACGAGAGTGCTCATGTCGTCCACCTTAGCATATTCAATGCTCTGGATTTCGCCATTGTCTGGAGTGCCGAACACTATAGGGTTGTTGTCCTTATCTACCATCTGCTCCTTCTTCGAGATCTCGATAGTGGCACACATGTTGCCGTCGTTGTCCTCCTCGCAGATGTCGGCAGTCTGATAGTCGGTTCCGTTCACCGTCACCTTGCCCAAGGCAGGAGTCTTCGACAGATCCACTTGTCCATAGATAGCGAGTTCAAAAAGATAAGCATTCTGGTTGTTTGTTATGTTCTCGAAGCGCAACTGGCAGTTCGTCTTGTTTATGTCAACATCCACGTCGCAACCGCCAGCAGGGTTGGCAACAGAGCTTGAAACGACCACCCAGTCGGCATCGCCGTCGCCCTTGGCAAGAAGTTTCCATCCGCGGTTTCCGCCAGTAGCTCCATGACGGAAGTGAACCTTTGTTATTGAGGCAAGAGCCGAAGTCTCGATGTATGGAGTCTCGCTCTTTGCAGCCATCAGCATACCGCCTGTCCAATCCGGGAACTTGCCGGTATTGAAGTTTGTTGCTCCAATCTGAGTGTTGAACACAGAGAATGTGAGTTTCTCATGACTGTACTTTGTATTCCATACAGCAGTAGTAACTTCCTTGTCGTTTGCAGCAGTCTCATAAGCTCCCCAGTTAGAGAAATCAGTCTTGTAGAGTTCTTTTGTGGTGATAGCCGAAACGAAGGTAACCTGCACGCTGTAGAGGTAGCTGCCCGCTGTAGCCACAATCTCCACATATCCCTTAGCCACCTCGTCGGTAGTGGCGCGGTGCTCGTTCACGTCGGCTGTAGCAGCAACGCCGCCGATGGTGTAGCCCTGATAATTTGGATAGTTCTCCACAACAACGATGTCGCGTGTGGACTTGACAGGAACCTGAAGCTTTGTTCCCTCGTTAAACTGAGCATTGTTTCTGTCAACGCAATAGAGTTTGCCGTTTGTGGCATCCACGTGCATAGATACGCCCTCTACAGTTGAAGGGATATCAACAGAAGTCTTCTGGTAGTTTGTTGCGGCTTGTATTCCTTCAGGAAGGTCGTTTTTGAAGTCCCATTTTGCCGTAACATCCCCCTGTGCCTTTGCCGCGATAACAGCAAAGAGCATCACGACGCAAAGCGTCAATGAATGTAGTAAATGTTTCATTATACGTTAGGTTAGTTTGTTAATAGTATGACGCAAAGGTAAAAATTTAAATGTAAACTTGCAAGTTTTTCTTTTTTTTATAGCAAAAATTCAACAAATACTATTCCTGATAATGGCGTCTAAAAGAAAAAGAGAGGCAATCAACAAGTGTTTTCTGCCGCAATAAAGCAAAAAAGACTTGAAAACTGCCTCTCGACCTAACAAAACTTATCCTCTAACAACTATTTACCTATTAAAATAAAAACTACCTTTCCATATCATCGTCATCATCCCAAAGACTGTTGTAACCAGTCGATGAACTGTCATCTTCTTCAAGCCAAATAGCTCCATTGTTGTTCTTTGCGTCCCATTCAGGTCCTTGTCCACTCTCTGCAGCAAGCAATGATTCAATATTTACGCTATAGACAATTATCTCTGGCTTAATATAACTTTTCATATACTTTTTTCTTTTACAAAATTATTCGACAATATTATCTTATAACTATTTTCTTTCCATTGTGGATATACACGCCCTTTACCGGACGGTCTGTTTTTATTCCCATAACCGAATAGTAAGCTCCGTCGACTGCCGTTGTGTCTATGCCTTCAATATCCGTAACACCGCCTTCGTTCTCCTCATCGTCGAAGACAACAGCCATTTTTGCAAGCGACTGATTGTCGGTATCTGTCTCATCACCGATAAACTGACCGTTGTAGTCGATATAACCGAACGTCGCCCCTACTCCATTATCTACTGCGGCATTTGCCGGAATACTCAGGTATGCCTTATTTGCAGCACTCCTGCCATCCTCCGTAAAGCGGAAGAAGCCGATATAGTCGTCGCCTGTCTGCATCTGCTTGTAATAATTGGTTGAATGGAAATTACCGAGTCCGAAGAAGCGGTGGGTAATATTGCCGTTTGCATCTTCAGCAGCGTTGCCAAGGTTGGGCACCGCATTGACCGTAGGCACGAGATAATTGTTCCATTCGTCATCGGCATAGCTGTCTGCCTTTGTCCATAAAGCTTTATAGTCATCTTTCTCCGACAAGACATCCGACGGTCCTTCCTTCAAAGAGAAATTCAGCTTTTCTCCATCAGAGAATGTTCCGTTTTCCGGTACTTCTCCTATCAGCACTACTCCCGTGTTTGCCGGAACATACTTAAGCTGACGAAGGTATATCTTACCTTGTGAATAGCGGTTTTCCACTTTCTCCGGCTTTTCGTATTTATAAGCCTCATAGACTTTCACATTGTCGTCTACTGGTGCCATTGCAACATTATTGCTGTATGTCCTTAGGAATTTCCCCACACGATAAGTAAACGGCATCTTTATTATCTTTGTTCCTGATATAGTATATCGAGAGATGTCATTCCCGTTTTTGTCAAGCTCTGGATAGAACCTTACCGTCCATATTCCCTCGGGACGGTTCCAGAGAATATCCTTTTTATACAATGTTCCGTTTTCGTTTGTCGTCTCATCCTCCCTTGCCGTTATACGGAACTGCACATCATTTGCATCGCCTGCCATACAAGAATGGTGTTCATCCTCGTCGGCATCATAAACAGACCTTGCAAATCCGGTATTTGCAGAAAGATTATCGTCTGTCTCTGCCCAGTTCTGCTTTGCATCATGATTGGCAATGAATCTGAAATATGACTTGCTGTATTTTTCGCCAATGGTAGATAATGTAAGCGAGAAGCAACGCTCATTGGCATCATAGCTCATATCACCTGCCGTAGAAGTATAAGTCCAGTTCTTTGAATCCTCATCTATTGTTCCATTTACGGCATCACCTATCATAGACATGGTGTTTATGAGGAAGTCTGCGTCATTGCCATTAACATAAATACTGCCCGATGTTCCGTAGCTGCCGTCCTGTTTTACTACTTCGTTGTCGCCGCGGTTCGGATTATACTGAATTCTCTTTATACCGTGAAGATTCAGAGTGAATGGCTTTTGGTTTGCCCAAACCTTGTCGCGAAACTGACTGGTGGAATTATAGTCATTTCCGCCGTTACCAAGGAAGAAGAGCTTTTCGTGAGTTCCCGAATTATTGCTTAGGCTCTGCGTGGCATGCAGGTTTGGCGTTGCCTTTTTTGCCTGTACACTTTGTTCATATGAGTTCACATCATTCACAACATATCCAATTCCCCAATAGCTGTTCGTTCCATTGAAATAAAGCGATGACTCTGTGTTGTCGCTATATCCGCCTGTATTGTTCTCTCTGGTATTGTAAAGCGGATGTGCCGTTGCTCCGTCCATATCACTGAGGAGATAAGCTACTCTGGTTTTGGCATCATGCTTTACCTGCCAGCCGGAAGGATTACCGTTTTCGTCAAGCGTAAAGATGAAGGTGTACATTCCGTCATCGTCGGTCTGTCCATCGTTACGAGTAACGAGATTCCAGTAGTTCTCTCCCTCAGCTATCGTTGCCGATTCGAGAAGTTTTACGCAGCCTTCCGTCGGTGTCTTTCCGATTGTTCCTACTGTTCCGTTGGTGAGTGGCCATGCTCCTGCTTCGTCTTTCGCTCCATGCAGACCATATATGGCTCCCGGTCCGTAGACTTTTTTCGTTCCGTCTTCTTTTACTGCGAGTATCTGTGCATGAGCCGTGAGGCATGCCGGAATATTATATGTATAGCTTCCGTCTTTCTGTTGCTCAAACTTGAAATACAGATGCTTAGTATAGCTTATCGTTGAACCGTCGCCACCGGGATTGTATTCTCCACCTACATTATATGGCGAGAAGAAATTACCCACGAGATAATATCCTGGAGCAGCATTTATCTCCGAAGGGTCTACAGAGTCGCTACTTCCTCCTCCTGAACCTTTTTTCTTTCCTTCTATCCATACACGCCGTGTTGTCTCTCCTTCAGTGATATCTACGTTTACCGTGAGGTATTCATATTCACCACTCGTATAACTTACTCTCCACGCATTGTCGCTACCATAGCATTTATTAGTAATATAATAGGATACGACTTTCTGCGTTCCCTCCTCATTTATCGTAAGAGGGTCGTTATTGTTGTATGGCTGCATCTGACTTCCCCATCCCGATATACCGATACGGAACGAAAAACCAGTTTCGGGCATGGAAGTGATTTTCAGAGAATACACATTACTTCCGTATGCCGTGTTCGGAAGCATCTGATGATTACTTGGCACTTCATATTTTCCAATTGTGCCGTTAATCGTTTCTGCCGTGAGCAGATAGACATCTGCTGCCCTCATCTTTGCTGATAGAAGAAGTAGCAGCATAAGAATCCATAGACAATTAGTTGACTTTTTCATTAGTTTGAAATTTAGCTTTAATTTATTGTATATATGCTACATTATGTTATTAGTACTCTCCTCTATGTTTTTACAGAGGTCTAATTTATTAGCTATGTATTATTTTCGGTTGCAAATGTATTCTAAATTTATTTGCTTCATCTGTCCTTTTATTGAAAATATCAAGAAAAGCTAATGCTAACGTTTGCATTAGTGTAATACTGACAAATACATAACTGATAGCTGAAACAAAGTTCTTTGGTCATGGTAATATAAGTTTTTGCAAAACTATAAAAAGTTATTGCAAACTTAGAAATAAAGATTTCAAACTTAGAAATGAAGATTTCAAACTTAGAAATAATTATTTCAAACTTAGAAATAAAGAATTTAGCGTTTTCATTATTGTTCTTATTTTAGTTGTTACTCTTTATTCTTGATTGGCGGAAAACTTTATAAAGTTATACAGGTTTGTTTTTGTCTGATTTAAAAATCATTAATTTTAGGTATTTCGCAGATAATAAAAGCGCATTATATTTGCAGCGGAATATTAAAGAGAAAAATCCAAGAAAGAAATAGAGGATTACAAAAACATTGATGAGTGATTAATCAAGTGAAGAATTTCAAGAAAAAATACATATCTACTGCACTGATTCTGATGTTCGCAACGGTGGTTAAGGCTGACAATCTTAAAGGCAAGGTTGTGGATGCCACTACCAACGAGGCGATTCCTTATGCCACGGTCTGCATTACCGACAGTCGCGGAAGGAAGCATACCACCGTGAGCGATATGGCGGGAAACTTTTATATTAATAATGTAGAGGGCGGAAAATATACCGTCAGCGTGTCGTATATCGGCTACTGCAACATGTCGCAACAGTGCAACTGCTCGGCTGGCAATACGGCTAACGTGACAGTAAGGATGAAACAGGACAACAAGATGCTGGGCGAGGTGGTGGTTACGGCGCATGAGTCGCAGGGCATCACCACATCATCGGTTATCGACCGCAAGGCTATCGAACATCTGCAGCCGTCGAGCTTTACCGACCTCCTGTCGCTCTTGCCGGGAGGAACTACTCAGTTGCCCGACCTTACGAATGCCAACAGCATAAAGCTGCGACAGGCTGGCTCGGGCGGAAGCAACTACGACGTTAGTTCGATGGGTACGGTTTTCGTTACCGACGGTATTCCGATGAACAGCAATGCAAATATGCAGATGGTGCGACAGGCTTCGAGCAGTACTGCCGGCGACCCTGATGCCGGGCGCAACCACACCACGAGCGGCATGGATATGCGCAGCATACCGACGGACAATATCGAGAGTGTGGAGGTTATCCGTGGTATTGCCCCGGTGGAATATGGCGATTTGACGAGTGGTGTGGTGCTCATTAAGCGCAAGCTGAAGGCTACACCATTTGAAGCTCGTTTTAAGGCTGACTCTTACAGCAAGTTGCTTTATGCCGGAAAGGGAATGCAGTTTGGCAGTTTTATAATGAATCTCGGTTTGGATTTTCTCGATGCAAAATCTGACCCGCGCAATCCGATGAACAACTACAAGCGACTCACGGCTTCGGCAAGGTTGCAAGATACGTGGCGGCTCGGCTCTATGCAGCTGCGCTGGCGTAGCAACACTGACTATACTGGATCTTTTGACGACGAGAAGCATGACCCGGAAATATTGAAGCAGAAGGACGACAGTTATAAGTCGAGCTATAACCGACTGAGCATGTCTCACTCGCTGCTGCTCTCGCAAAAGAATGAGTCGTTTTTTAAATCCCTCAATCTTGATGTTGCCGCCGCCTACGAATGGAGCCGCATTGAGCAGCAGAAAGCTATCAGTTTGAGTCGCGACATGGCGGCTTCTACTTCGCTCGAAGAGGGGGAACACGACGGGGTGTATCTGCCTTATCAGTATTTATCTAATGTTACGGTGGACGGCAAACCGCTGAATCTCTATACTAAGTTGAAGGGATTGTTTGGCTTGACCACAGGGAAGCTCGTGCAGAGCATCACTGCCGGAGCGGAATGGAAAATGGACAAAAACTACGGCAGGGGGCAACAATACGACCCGTCGCGACCTGTATCTCCGGGCACGCCTTACCGTCCGCGAATTTACAGTCATATTCCTGCCATGCATCAGTTGAGTTTCTACTTGCAAGATAATCTGAAGATGTATGTTGGCGAGAACTTGCTCACGGCTCAACTTGGCGTGAGGGGCAGTATGCTGGCTAATCTCGACAGCAAATATGAAATGAGCAGTAAGGTTTATCTCGACCCGCGATTTAATGTGCAGTGGCAGTTCCCTAAGTTCTCTTTCATCGGCAAGCCGGTAACGATTGACATTAATGGCGGTTGGGGACGGCAGACGAAGTTCCCTACCCTCCTGCAGATTTACCCCGACAAGGTGTATACCGATCTTATCGAACTGAACTACTTTAATCTGAACCCTGACTACCGCCGTCTGTTTCTGAAGACGTATATCGACAACCCTACGAACTATGGACTAAAGCCGGCACACAACGACAAATGGGAGGTGAGGCTCGGAGCTTCATGGGATGGCAACTCTGTGAGCGTAACGTATTTCCGCGAACAGATGAACGACGGATTCCGAACATCATCAGCGGTAAAGTCTTACAGCTATCGCGACTACGACGAGAGCTCTATAGACTGGAATTCGCTAAACAGCAAACCGTCGCTCGACAACCTGCCGTTTACTGACAAGAAGGTTCTTGGCTCGTATGGCATGACGACGAACGGGAGCAAGATGGTTAAGGAGGGACTGGAATGGCAGATTGCTACCAAGAGATTTGAGGTTATCAAGACGAGACTGACCGTAAATGGGGCATGGTTTAAGACTACTTACACGAACAGTGAGCCGATGTTTCGCAGCAACACTACGGCTGTGGTGGACGGAACGCCAGTGAACGACCTGTATATCGGATATTACGACAGTAGGTCGGGAAGCATCCGAGAACAGTTTAATACTAATTTCATGGCGGATACTTATATTCCGCGACTTGCTCTCTCGTTCTCACTCACGGCAGAATGTATGTGGTACACCTCGTCGCAATCTATCCGCAGCAACGGTGTGCCGCTGAAGTATATCGACAATAATGGCGACATCCACGACTATACGGAGGAGTCGAAGAGCGACATGTATCTGCAATGGTTGGTGAACAAATACAACGACTCTGCCTGGCTCCGACAGAAAGTGCCGTTCTATATGTTCCTCAATCTGAAGGTTACAAAGGATTTCGGCAAGTGGATGAAGCTGGCTCTTTTCGTAAACCGAATGATTGACTATATGCCTGACTATACTACGAACAGCGGACTGAAAGTGAGAAGAACTTCAAAACCGTATTTCGGAATGGAGATTAATTTCTCAATTTAGAGCCCCACCCCAACCCTCCCCAAGGGGAGGGGGCATGACTACTCCATAGCTATAACAGGTCTCTCAATCCTCTCAGTTCTCATAGTTCTCCCAGAACTCCCAGAACTCCCAGAACTCCCAGTTCTCCCAGTTCTCCCAGTTCTCGTATTAGTCTTATTAGTCCTATTAATAATAAAAAATAAAAACAACAACAATATGAAACAATTAAAACTCTTTATGATGCTCATGCTTTGCATCATTGGCATGACATCGTGCAGCAGCGAAGACGGTCCATCTATCGACACAACTCCGTTTGACTTGAAAGTAGCATTGACAATTCCTGACGGTTACAATGATGTTACGTTCTCTGATATCTCCGTAAAACTTACTGACGTGAACTCACAAAAGGAATCTTCATTTACCGGACAAGTTGACGAACAGGCAATAGTTACGCTGAATAATATCCCTGGCGGATACTATAAGATTGAACTTACAGGCAAGATGAATTACAAGAACGAAGACCTTTTGAACAAATCTGTTGATATCGTGGCATATAGCGACGGTATGCTTCTCAATAAAGAATCCTCTACGGCTGCCATGAACATAAAGGTTACCTCGCAACCGGAACCTGACCCTGCCGATATTTCATATAGAGGTTTCGTCCTCGCCGAAATCTTCTGTGCCGGAACAGCCAATCAAACTGGTAGCTACTATTATGCCGATAAATATTTTGTTATCTACAACAATACCGACCACGTGCTGTATGCCGACTCGCTCGTTATTGCAGAGAGTGATTTCATGACGACTATGAAACAGAACTACTCACCGAACATCATGGATACAGACATGGCGGTTAGTGCCATGTATATGATTCCGGGCTCAGGACGCGACGTGCCGGTTCAGCCGGGCGGCAAACTGCTTATCGTGGACAATGCCGTGAACCATACTATTGCGAACCCTAATTCATGGGATATGACCACGGCAGACTTTGAATGGTATGACGAGAGTACTGATCCGAGATATACTGACGTGAACAACCCGAACGTACCTAACCTCGAGAAAATCTACTGTAGTACACTTACATTGTGGAGCCCTCACACTCAGGGATTCAAGTCGTATGCCCTGGCAAGAATGCATGCAAGCAAGAAGGAATTCCTTTCTGACTATATGTATGACTATTCTTACCATATCGTGGGACTTACTGGCGAGGCAGACATGACGGGCAGCTCTTATCGTCTGCCGAACAGTTGGATTCTGGATGCCGTAAACATGAGTACTAAAGCTGGTTTCCAGTGGATTGTCACTTCACCGGCTCTTGACCGCGGTTTTACATACAACTCCGATTTCAACTTCGACGACTCTCGCTTTGGCAAGAGCGTACGTCGCAAGGTGGCTTCTATGGATGGTCAGCGCGCTATTCTGCAGGACACAAACAATTCTACGGATGATTTCGAACCGAGGGTGAAGGCGGATCCGTTCTATGTTTGGAAGAAATAGTGGCCCTCTCCAACTCCCCAAAGGGGGAGAGAACTGATCAACAAAAATAATTCTCCCAACTCTCTCAGTTCTCTCAGAACTCCCAGAGCTCCCAGTTCTCCCAGTTCTCATAGTTCTCATAGAAAAAAAACAAAAAATCATGATCTACAAATCATTTTTCTCTCGTTTGTTCCACTCTTCCCCCCTTGGGGGGATTGAGGGGGGCTTTCTTTTTCTTTTGTTTTGCCCTCTGCAAATCCATGCCTCCGACAGTATTCTATACGACAAACTTGAGCATGAAACCACACGTATGGCACTCAGGCATGATATGCTCGCTTCACCGGCGCTTCGCAACATCATAGATATCCCCTCTCTATCAGAAATTGGTTTTAAGGGGATTTCTCAACCATCGGCTACAGCACGCACCCCTCAACTCGGCACAGGAATGAGAGCTTTCAAGGTGGAGGCTTCAAGTCTACAGCATCTTGGAAAGAACGACCTCGTATGGGGCAACGCCTCGTATGAGAACGGAAGGAAATATGATGTGGTGTGGAACGAAACAAGCGATTTCTTTCAGCTCTACCCTTATGTGATGGGCGATTCAAGAGGCGGCGACTTGAAATATGAGGAGTATAAGCTTAACGGCGGATATTCTAAACGGATTAGCAAAATATACTATGGTGTGGAACTGGGATACCGCGCATTGTCTGAATTCCGCGACCGTGATCCTCGTCCTAATAATACCGTAGCTGACCTCTACGGCTCTCTCTCTTTCGGATATGGCATTTCTGCTGGATATGTCCTCGCCGTGAACGTGGATGCCGGGAAGTATAAACAGACTAACGAACTGGCTTTTTATAATGAGCTTGGTGCGCAGAAGGTGTTTCTTCTTACTGGCATTGGCAACGACTTCGCCCGTTTTTCGGGAAACAGCAACAATTCTTTCTACAAGGGGCACAATATGGGCGCTTCGCTCTCTCTCGCTCCAAGAAACGGCTACGGATGGATGGCAGACATTGGATATATGTTTACTCAGAGGGAAAGAATCCTCTCTGACCTTAACCGAATGCCGCTCAACAAACTGAAGACAGACAAGTTCTCAGCAAATGTTGCCCTTATCCGTAAACGCTACGGGGTTAGAATTCAAGGGGAATATTCCGACCGCAAGGGTTTTGACAACCTCTTTGGCGACCCGTCGGGAAGTGTTTATCCGCAAATCGGCACGAAGGAGCAATATACTGGCTATGTGGCTAATATTACGACTGACGGATATTGGACGACAGAAATGCACAACGGTACACTATGGAGTATTGAACCTGGTGTAGTTTTCTGTTCAATAAGTAACAAGCACAAGGACTCCGGAAACAGATTTGATTCTGACAATATCCTCTTTAAACTAAAAGGCGGAATGGACCATATCTTCGGGAAGAACATGATTGGCGTGAAGGCTGACGTTTGTCATCGATACAACATCAGTTCGGAAACTGACATCTACAATGCCTGCGACCCTTCGCTCACAACTACTATCCAGCAAATCGGAAAGTATTTTGACAATGGCGAAACAACTTTCGGCATCTCTGCCAAATACTCAAGACTGGTATGGGGCAACAAGGCTCTATCAATTGCCTTTGGTTGGCAACATGCCTTGTATCTCGACGGAGAGAACAATAACTGCTATGAGGCGAAATTTGCAATTATATTATAATTAGGAATTAGGAAAGAGGAATTAGAAATTATTACTACTATATGTCATATTGGTCCTATTCAGTCCTCCCAACTCTCCCATTTCTCCCAGTCCTCCCAGCTCTCCCATTAAACAATAAAAACAAAATCAACAATATGAAAAAAAATCTACTTTTCCTTTCTGCCCTGCTGTTCTCTGTATCAGGTATGGCGCAGACTTTCTCTGGCGGCACTGGTTCTGCCACAGACCCTTATCTTATCAGCAACGTGAACGACCTGAAGGAGCTTAGCTCTATGGTAGACACTCCGGGAGAAGGCAACACGCAGCAGACCTACGGCAAATATTTCCGTCTTACACAAGACATTACGGAGCCGTTTAAACAGATGATTGGCTTTGAGGGATATTTCAAGGGCGATTTCGACGGCAACGGACATTATATTGCTCTTGATATCAATATGCCGACGGACGATTACGTGGGACTCTTCGGAACGGTCAAAACAGGTGCCGTGCACGACCTCGCCGTAACGGGTTCTGTAGTGGGCAGGAGGTATGTGGGGGCCATCGTGGCTAATCCTACCAATGAGGCTCTGCTCTATAATCTCGTGAACTATGCCAACGTGTCTTCGCCCTACTCAAGCATTGCTTATGTGGGTGGCGTTATCGGCGGTATAATATCTCAAAGCGACGGAACATTAGGCGGAGCTACCATTAGCAATTGTGCAAATTATGGTACTGTTTCGTGCGACGGCGGTGCCGTGGGCGGTGTGATTGGATATTCAGGACAAGCTGTAGGCAACTTGATTAACGACATAGCCAACTATGGTTTTATCGAAAACAAAGGTTCACAACGTGTGGGCGGAACTATCGGCAACCCTATGTGGAACGACAGGGTTCACCGCATCGCGAATTTCGGAACCATGAGCTGTGAGAACATCTCTGGCTGTATCGGTAATTCTAACCCTACTGACCTGGGCGAAATTTTCTACGACTGCCAATATGCCCACAACTCTCTCAATATTCCGGCTCAAGAGAAAAACACATCTGAACTTACGGGTTCGCAAATGCAAAGTTCTCTTGGCAACGAATGGGTATATGCCGACGGACTGCTACCGCGTCCTGCTATGGGCGGACTTGAGAATAGCGACATCGCTATGCTCTATGCCACACCTATTATGCTTGCTGATGGCGACTGGCTCGGACAGGTGACCAAGGATTTCAAAGTGTCTATGGGCAATTCGTCTTATGGCAACGTAACATGGACAACAAAAAATGGTCTTGTGGAAATTCTAAGCGACGGAACTGCAAAGATTAAGGGCAACGGAACTGAAGTTCTCACCGCAACGCTCGGCGATGCTTCAAGGAATATCAACCTGAACATCGGTGAAGCTACGGGCATCAACGAGGTTACGTCTGACAGAATGACTGATGATTCTTGGTTTAATATCTGCGGAGAGAAGGTTTCTGCTCCTTCACGCGGTATATTTATTCATAAAGGAAAGAAAATTATCGTAAGATGAAAAGGGTTTTATTATCTGTTATGATGGCTATAACGGCTGTCGAAATATTTGCCGTACCAGCCAATCCGCGTCCGTTTGTCTACACGCAACCAGACGGTTCACGGATTATACTCTCGCTCATGGGCGACGAATATGCCCACTCTTATGTTGATGAGAATGGATTTGCCGTAACGATTAATGAAGACGGTTTTATTACGAGATTGACAGAAAAGGCAGAACCTCTCTTGAGGGAACGTCGCAAAACGACTCTGAATGAGAGGTCGCGACTTATGGGAAATCTGAAAAGCTATATAAACAGAACTCCTGGCAAGGATTCTCACGGACTCATTATCCTTGTAAATTTCGACGATCTGAAATTCAACAATACAAGAGAGGAGATTTTCAATCTGATGAACCAGCAGGGCTACAACAAGAACGGGACAACCGGTTCGGCTCGCGACTACTTCGTGGCGCAGTCTATGGGACAGTTTGAACCTACATTCGACGTCGTGGGTCCGGTGGATTTGGAAATGCCTTATCGTTATTATGGAGCCAACAATGCCAAGGGCAGCGACAAGAACGCAAGTGTGATGATTTTCTCTGCCGTACAGAAGGCTACAGAACAGGGATTGGTAAATCTCGACGATTATGATGCCGACAAGGACGGTATCGTGGATATGGTCTACGTGATTTATGCCGGACTGGGCGAAGCTGACGGTGGTGATGCCAATACGGTGTGGCCACACATGTGGAACCTGCAGGCGAGCGCACAGTTTGCCAACCAACAGATACAAGGCAAGCGCGTGGGACTTTATGCTTGCTCTGCAGAATACCGCACGGACCAAACGACCATAGACGGTAAATCCTTTAGCGGCATCGGTACATTCTGCCATGAATACGGTCATTGCCTCGGTCTGCCGGATATCTACGACGTAACGTATAGCGGTGGCTACGGCATGGCATCGTGGGACATCATGTCGAGCGGTTCGTATCTGAACAACGGCAACACTCCACCATCCTACAGTGCCTTTGAGCGTTACAGCGTGGGATGGCTAAACTACGACGACGCTACCGTGGAGCGCGACTACGTGCTCTCCCCTCTTGCCGAGTCGAACCATGCCGTGCGCCTCTCTTCGCCTACTAATCCCGATGAGTATTTCATCCTCGAAAATCGTCAGCAGAATGGATGGGATGCCTATTTGCCGGCTCGCGGACTAATGATTACACACATCGACTACGACGAACAGATATGGGACCAGAATGCCGTGAATGCCGACCCTAAGCACCAGCACGTGATGATGATGGCAGCAGACAATAATTGGGCTAAGTCTACCATTAGCGGCGACCTCTTTCCTGGCCTCCTCAACAATACCTCATTTACGGATTCTTCTAAGCCAAATTCCTTGCTATGGGACGGCACCCCTCTTGGCAAATCCGTAACCGGCATCCGTATGGACGGAACGGATATTTCATTTCATGTTGGTATCGACGCAAGCGGAATAATGTCGCCTTACTCCGAACACGATTCACACGGACAAGACATAAAGACGTTCTCTATTGACGGTAAACTTATAGAAAGGCAAGCAAAGGGAATTGTTATAGAAAATGGAGTGAAGAGAATAAAATAATGCAATTATCAGAATAGAATAGTGCATTCATCTTTTATCTATATAATAAGGTGTAATTCCAAACTTGAATAAATTATCATAAAACCTTTCTTGTTTTACGAATAAAATACTAATTTTGCAGCCGATAAACAATCGCGGGTATTCGTATCACTCGCTAAAAACAAAACAACATTATGATAAAAATCACATTTCCAGACGGATCTGTTCGTGAGTATGAACAGGGCGTAACTGGCTTGCAGATTGCAGAAAGCATTTCGCCTGCTTTGGCTCGCAACGTATTGGCTTGCGGCGTAAATGGCGAAACAGTAGAGTTGAACCGTCCTATCAACGAGGATGCAAATGTAACATTGTACAAGTGGGAAGACGAGGAAGGTAAGCATGCCTTCTGGCATACATCTGCACACTTGCTGGCAGAGGCTCTCCAGGAGTTGTACCCTGGCATTCAGTTCGGATTCGGTCCGGCTGTAGAAAACGGCTTCTTCTATGATGTTATGCCGGCAGACGGCACAATCATAAAGGAGAGCGATTTCGAGAAGATTGAAAAGAAGATGAAGGAACTCGCTTCTAAAGACGAACCGCTCGTTCGCAAGGAAGTATCAAAGGCTGATGCCTTGAAGGAGTTCCGTGCCGACGGTCAGGAGTACAAGTGCGAGCATATCGAACAGGATCTTGAAGACGGTACCATCACTACCTATACACAGGGATCGTTTACAGACCTCTGTAAAGGTCCTCACCTCATGAGCACTGGCGCTATCAAGGCTATCAAGATTACAAGCGTTGCCGGAGCTTTCTGGCGTGGCGATGCAAAGCGCGAGCAGATGACTCGTATCTATGGTATCACCTTCCCAAAGAAGAAGATGCTCGACGAATATCTCACTATGCTCGAGGAGGCTAAAAAACGCGACCACCGCAAGATTGGCAAGGAGATGGAGCTCTTCATGTTCTCTGAGCGTGTTGGTAAAGGTCTGCCCATCTGGTTGCCAAAGGGCACACAGCTGCGTCTGCGCCTTCAGGAGCTGTTGCGCAGCCTCTTGAAGCCATACAACTATCAGGAGGTTATCACTCCGGGTATCGGTGGCAAGAGTCTTTATGTTACTTCGGGCCACTATGCTCACTACGGCAAGGATGCTTTCCAGCCTATCCATACTCCTGAGGAGGACGAGGAATACATGCTGAAGCCAATGAACTGTCCGCACCACTGCGAGATTTATGCCCGCAAACCACGTTCTTACAAGGATCTGCCTCTGCGTATCGCTGAATTCGGAACTGTATTCCGCTATGAGAAGAGCGGTGAGCTTCACGGACTTACTCGTGTGCGCACATTCACTCAGGACGATGCTCATATCTTCGTTCGCCAGGATCAGGTGAAGGCTGAGTTCGAGAACGTTATCGACGTAATCCTCAAGGTGTTCAAGATTTTCGGCTTCAACAACTACGAGGCTCAGATTTCACTCCGCGACCCTAAAGACACAGAGAAGTATATCGGTAGCGACGAGATTTGGGAAGAGAGCCAGAACGCTATCCGCGAGGCCTGCAAGGAAAAAGGTCTTAACTGCCGCGAGGAAGAGGGCGAGGCTGCATTCTATGGTCCTAAGCTCGACTTCATGGTTAAGGACGCTATCGGTCGTCGCTGGCAGCTGGGAACAATCCAGGTGGACTACAACCTGCCGGAGCGTTTCAAACTGGAATATACTGCCGAGGACAACTCGAAGAAGACTCCTGTTATGATTCACCGTGCACCGTTCGGTTCTTTGGAGCGCTTCACCGCCGTTCTTATCGAGCACACCGCAGGCCACTTCCCATTGTGGCTCACTCCTGATCAGGTTGCTATCCTGCCTATATCTGAGAAGTATAACGAGTATGCACAGCAGCTCGCCAAATATTTCGACGCTCAGGGCGTGCGTGCAAAAATTGACGACCGCAACGAGAAGATTGGCCGTAAGATTCGCGACAACGAGATGAAGCGTATCCCATATATGCTTGTCGTTGGCGAAAAGGAGCAAGCCGACGGTACTGTTGCCGTGCGTAAACAAGGCGGCGGCGATCAGGGCGTTATGACAAAGGAAGACTTCGCCAAGAAGATTAATGACGAGGTTAAAGAAATGCTAAAGGCACTGAACGATTAAAGATTGAAAAATTCAAAAATTGAAGATTGAAAAATTCAAGAATTGAAGATTGAAAGATTGAAAAATTCAAAGATAAAAAGAGATGACTTATGGATTTTATTCTATAAGTCATCTTTTTTTTACGAAGGTATAATATATTCTATTTTATATTTTAATTCTCACCATCTGGAGGCGGTGGAGGGGAAGACATAAATCAGAAAGTTCAATATATATTATTCCTCAATATATCATAGAAATAAAAATAATGAGTAACTTTGCAACCGTAAAATAGATTCAGGAAATAAAAGAAATGGGTATCAGTATAAATAAAGGCAAGAAAGAAATCGACATGCTTCACGGACCATTGCTGATGAAGATTCTTATTTTTGCCTTGCCACTCGCCGCAAGCAGTTTGATGCAGCAACTGTTCAATTCGGTTGATGTTGCCGTAGTAGGACATTTTGCCAATAAGGAGGCTCTTGCCGCCGTGGGAAGTAACGCCCCGGTGATAAACCTTCTCATCAATTTGTTCATGGGTATTTCGATGGGTGCCAACGTTATAATTTCAAACCACATCGGACAGAACGACAGCAAGAGTATTAAGGATGCAATACATACTGTGGCTCTTGTTTCCGTAGGAAGCGGCATATTCCTGATGTTGCTCGGCATCCTCGTGGCGCGACCAATACTGGAACTTATCGATACGCCAGACAGCGTGTTGAGTCTTGCCGTTGTCTATCTCAGAATATATTTCTGCGGAATACCGTTTTTCATGGTATTCAACTTTGCTTCGGCTATTCTGCGAAGCATGGGTGACACAAGGCGACCGCTATATATATTGCTCATTGCAGGTACGGTGAACACAGTTCTTAATCTCTTCTTCGTAATCTGTCTGCACATGAGTGTGGCGGGCGTAGCTATTGCCACTTGCATATCAAACATTATAAGTGCTTCCCTTATAGTCAGAATATTACTTCACGAGGAGGAACCCTACAAACTGGATTTCAGGGGAATGAGGATAAAATGGACGGAGCTGAAAAGAATGCTTCAGATTGGAGTGCCAGCCGGTATACAGGGTATGATATTCTCATTTTCAAACGTTCTTATGCAGTCGGCTATCAATGGTTATGGGGCTGCAGCAATTGCCGGTTCGGCAGCGTCGCTCAACTTCGAGTCATACTGCTACTTCCTTGTCGTGGCGTTCGACGGTGCTGCAATAAGTTTTATCGGACAAAACTATGGAGCCGGATACAACGACCGAGTGAAACGGGTATTCTGGATTTGCATGGGTATGGGCTTTGCCGCCTGTCTGGTGAGCAACCTGCTAATAACATGGCAGCACATACCATGTCTGAGTCTTTTCTCAACCGACCCTGAAGTATTGAAATTCGGTTCAACCCGTATCTTCGTTGCCCTTGCCACCCAGTCTATCGCCTGTCTGTATGAGATTCCAGGTGCCTCATTAAGGGGAATGGGAAAGTCGATGCTTCCTACGCTTATCACTATATTCGGAACCTGTCTGCTGAGAATTGTATGGATTTTCGGTGTGGCAGAACATTTCAAGAGCTTCAAGGTGCTAATGATGGCTTATCCTGTATCATGGACTCTCACCGGCATCATGATGAGCATTACGTTTTGGATATTCGTTAGGAAAAAGTTAATAGTTAAGAATGAAGAATGATGAATGATGAATGAAGAGTGAAGAATGAAG
>DBKQ01000003.1 GCA_002298545.1 Prevotella sp. UBA746 | reverse complement strand
TTGTTGTATAAGTTGTACTTGTTGTTTTTTTATATTATCTCCATTGTCGTTTGTATAAAATAATTTAGACTTGTTACTTATAAAAATCCTTCACCGTAAGCAGCAGACATTCACAGTCTTATACCTACGGTGAAGGATTTTCAGTTTTTTTATTTTCAAATATATAGACAAGATGCAGAGACTCAATATTCCGTCTTGTCGCTTTTTTCAGTCCACATGCGGAAAGCCTTGCTTGCCTCGTCGCGCATCAGAATCTCCGAAGGTTTGTTGCGCTTATCCGGTTCTAATTCAATCTCCTTATAAATAAAGTCGTCGTCGAAGCCGATAGCAGCCGCATCCTTACGGTCGTTGGCATAGAAAATCTTGTCAAGGCGTGCCCAGTAGATAGCTCCCAAGCACATCGGACAAGGTTCGCAGGACGTATAAATCACGCATCCTTTGAGGTCGAAAGTTCCCAGTTTCTTTGTTGCCTTTCTTATTGCCGACACCTCGGCATGCGCCGTAGGGTCGCAATCGATAGTAACACAATTGGAAGCCTCGGCAATCAGTTCCCCGTCTTTAGCAATAACCGCACCAAACGGTCCGCCGCCATTTCTCACGCTCTCTTCCGAAAGCTTGATAGCTCTCATCATAAGTTCTCTGTCATTCATTTTCTTATCCATTTTATTCCGTTTTCTATTATTTTTAAGCTAAGGTAAGCCTTTTTGTTGTGTTCTCAAAATAAAATGCGTAAATTCGCACCATGATATTATATTTATCCGGAACAGGAAATACAAAATATGTGGCAGAGACACTCGCTGCCGCATTAAGAGACAGGGCTGTAGACGTGGCAACGTTGCCTGCCGATGGCTTCACGTTAGAACTGGAGAAAGGAGAGACGCTTGGTTTCTGCTTTCCCGTGCATGGCTGGCGCCCTCCGCAACTGATGCGGAGGTTCATGAATGGAATTAAAGTAAGAACCGAAACCTCATCAGAAGCGATGTATACCTTTGTCGTATGTACCGCTGGCGACACCGTAGGCGAGGCAATAGATGTGTTTATTTCCGATGCGGCAAAATCGGGAATAAAGGTTAATGCTGCTTTCGATGTGAAAATGCCAAATACTTATGTCGGACTGCCGTTTATGGATGTAGACGGAAAAGAGGTGGAGCGTGAAAAAATAAAAGCTTCAGTAGGGCGTCTGGCATTTGTCGGTACGGAAATAAAGAAAAAAACAGAGGGACGCTTTTTGAATTACGTCGGGAAATGGCCGCGTATAAACAGTCGTTTACTGGGTTCAGTGTTCGTCGGGAAACTCGTAACCGACAGATATTTCAGAGTAGACGAAACAGCATGTATAAAATGCGGAAAGTGTGCAACCGTTTGCCCTGTTGCGGATATAGAATATACGAAAGGCGAATTTCCGCAATGGAAGCACAATAAAAAATGTATGACATGCTTCGCCTGCTACCACAGCTGTAAGAAACATGCCATACAATATGGATGGATGACCCGCGGAAAGGGTCAGTATCAATTCCCGGTTAATCGTTAGGAATAGTAATCTCACCGCAGATGCTGCGGTTCATTTTCGAGCGCACGATATTAGTGTCGGTATAGTGCCCCTGTAGGAACATCAGTTTCGTTAGAGCACCCTCCACCGTACTGTCGTGACCACTGATGACCCCCATCTTCTTCAGCTGGAACCCCGTGTCGTAACGCCCCATCTCCACCGTTCCGGCAGCACACTGACTAATGTTTACAACAGTAATGCCGCGGCTTGTTACCTCTTTTAATAAATGCATCAGCCAGGGATGATGGGGAGCGTTGCCACTACCATAGGTTCTCATTATAATGGCACGGAGCTCAGGAGCCTCTATTACATGGCGAATAATCTGTTCCTGCACACCGGGGAAGAGGGTGAACACGATAACGTTGGGGTCGAGGGCAAAATGCGGAACAAGAGGCTTTGTGTAGTCCGGCTTCAGAATATACTCCTCGTGGTAGATGATGTTAACTCCGGCATCGCCGAGATGAGGGAAGTTATACGACTCAAACGCATTGAATCCGTCGGCATTAGTCTTTGTCGACCTGTTGCCCCTCAACAGGTGTCCGCTGAAATAGATACACACTTCAGGAACGATAGGAGTGCCGTCGGCATGATGTGCGGATGCAATCTCAATACTTGTTATAAGATTCTCCTTACCGTCGGTGCGCAACTGACCGATAGGCAACTGACTGCCGGTAAGGATAACAGGCTTAGTGAGGTTCTCGAGCATGAAAGATAGTGCAGATGCCGTAAATGCCATAGTGTCGGTGCCGTGCAGAATGACGAAACCGTCATACTGCTCATATCTGTCAGCAATAATCCTTACCAGTTGCGACCAAAAGCGTGGCGTCATGTCGCTGGAGTCGATGGCAGGAGTAAACTGATATGTGTCGATGCCCGTCTCCAAAGTGGCAAATTCAGGAAGACAACTTACAAGATGGTTGAAGTCGAGTGGCTCCAGAACACCCGTTATGGGGTTGCGCCCCATGCCGATAGTACCTCCTGTATAGATAAGCAAAACTCTGTCTGTACGGACAACTCTCGGTTGCAAGGAATTATTGTCGTTCATATGTTGAAACTCTTTTTTTTCGTTTTGATAGTGCAAATATAGTTTAAAAATATTTGAAATCAAAAAAAATGCCGTATATTTGCAGTATTAAATAGAAACAAATTACATATTAATAATAAACACTTAAAAATAAAGAAAAACATGAAGCAATTTATGGACGAAAACTTCTTGCTTGATACTCCTACAGCGCAAGATCTTTTCCACAATCATGCGGCTAAAATGCCTATCATCGACTATCACTGTCACCTTATCCCGGAAATGGTTGCAAACGACCACAAGTTTAAGAGCATTACAGAGCTTTGGCTGGGCGGCGACCACTACAAATGGCGTGCTATGCGTACAAACGGCGTAGACGAGAAGTACTGCACCGGTACAGATACATCCGACTGGGAGAAATTCGAGAAGTGGGCAGAGACTGTGCCTTACACATTCCGTAACCCGCTTTACCACTGGACACACCTTGAGCTGAAAACAGCTTTCGGTATCAACAAGCTGTTGAGTCCGAAGACAGCACGTGAGATCTTCGACGAGTGTAACGAGAAATTGCAGCAGCCTGGCTATACAGCACGTGGCTTCATGCGCCGTTACAATGTAGAGTGTGTCTGCACTACAGATGATCCAATCGATGACCTGCGCTATCACAAGCAGACTCGCGAGAGCGGTTTCGAGATAAAGATGATTCCGGCATGGCGTCCAGACAAGGCTATGAATATCGAAAAGCCTGATTTCGCTGACTATGTAAACAAACTTGGCGAGGTTGCAGGTGTTACAATCAACAAGTTTGCTGATATGGTTGATGCTCTTCAGAAGCGCCACGACTTCTTCCATGAGAATGGTTGCCGCCTCTCCGACCACGGAATTGAGGAGTTCTATGATGAGCCATATACAGATACCCAGATTGAAACAATCTTCGAGAAGGCAATGCGTAAACAGCAGCTTTCAGCACAGGAAATTCGCCAGTTCAAGCACTGCATCCTTCACGTCTTTGCAGAGCAGGACTATGCAGCAGACTGGACACAGCAGTATCACTATGGTGCAATCCGCGACAATAACACACTGATGTATAACAAGCTTGGTGCAGATACCGGTTTCGATTCAATCGGTGAGTTCACTACAGCAAAGGCAATGAGCCACTTCCTCAATGAACTCAATATGGAGGGCAAGCTGACACGTACAATCCTGTATTGCTTGAACCCATGTGCAAATGAGGTAATTGCTACAATGCTTGGTAACTTCCAGGATGGTTCTTGCCCGGGCAAGATTCAGTTCGGTTCAGGTTGGTGGTTCAACGATCAGCTCGACGGAATGACAAAGCAGATGAATGCACTTTCTGTACTCGGTTTGCTGAGCCGCTTCGTTGGTATGCTTACCGACAGCCGTTCGTTCCTTTCTTACCCTCGCCACGAGTACTTCCGCCGTTTGCTCTGCAACCTGCTCGGCAACGATGTAGAGAAGGGCTTGCTGCCTAACGATATGGAGAGTCTCTCTCGTATGGTTGAGGATATCAGCTACAACAACGCACGCAACTATTTCAAGTTTTATTAATTGAAAATTGACGGTTCTGTTTTCTGTTAACAGGAAAATAGAATAAAATAAAGGGAATCCTCTTTTCTCCTATATATATAATAAGGTGGAAAAGAGGATTCTTTATATTCTCAATTCCCTACCATTCTTTTTATTGATTTTATTGTTCTGTATCTTGTAAACACATTTAGTTAGCCAAATATTTGCCAATCTCAGAAAATAGACTTATTTTTGCAAAGTTTTAACTATATATTTATTATTAGACGTATGAAGAAACTAATTGCACCAATAGTTTTAGCGCTCGTTGTACTTTCATTTTTCAGTTGTGGAAGTACAAAGAATGTGGCTTATTTCCAGAATGCAGACACTTTGAATCTTTCAGCATCAAAGGGCTTGTATGATGCAAAAATAATGCCGAAGGACTTGCTTACAATAACAGTCAGTACCACTGATCCAAAGGCTGCAGCACCATTCAATCTCTCTGTACAGAGTACATTGGGAAATGGCGGCTCTCTAAGCAGCGGTTCCGGAAGCCTTCTTCAATACCTCGTGGATAATGACGGGTGTATCAATTTTCCGGTCGTAGGACTGATAAAGGTTGCAGGACTTACAAAGCGTGAGTGTGAAGATCTTATCCACGATAAGGTTAAACCGTATATGGCAGCAAACGAGCGTCCTATTATAAATGTAAGAATGTCAAGCTTCAAAATATCCGTACTCGGAGAAGTTGCAAGTCCGGGACAATATACCGTTGATGCCGAGAAAATCAGCATCCTTCAGGCACTTGCCGATGCCGGCGACCTTACTATCTACGGTAAGCGCAACAATGTGATGCTTGTAAGAGAGGATGCAAACGGACAGAAGTCTATTCACAGGCTCAATCTGAACGATGCAAACCTTATCAACTCTCCTTATTATTATCTGCAGCAGAATGATGCCATCATAGTGGAACCAAACAAGGTAAAGGCCCAGAATTCATCAATTGGACAGAGTACTACCCTGTGGTTTTCCGCAATCGGTATCGTAACATCTGTTGCGTCGCTTGTAACAAATATCATCAGAAACTAATCCGCAAAGAAGTTTTATATGTGTGGAATAGTAGGATATATAGGTAATAGAGAGGCTTTCCCGATACTTGTAAATGGCTTGAAACGTCTGGAATATCGCGGATATGACAGCGCTGGAGTGGCATTGGTGAATGGCAATGGCAATCTAAGCGTCTACAAGACAAAAGGTAAGGTCGCTGACCTTGAAACTTATTGCTCAGATAAGGATGTCAGCGGTTCTGTCGGCATTGCACATACCCGATGGGCAACACACGGCGAACCGTCGGCTGTAAATGCGCATCCGCATTATTCGGAGTCTAAAAACCTTGCACTTATACATAACGGCATAATCGAGAACTATGCCGATCTGAAAAAGAAACTGATTGCCAATGGCGTGAAATTCCGTTCGGATACCGATACGGAAGTAATCGTGCAGCTTGTGGAATATATACAGTTGAAGAAGAATGTTGATCTCCTTACTGCCGTTCAGCTTGCATTGCATCAGCTCATCGGAGCATACGCCATAGCAATACTCGACAAGAATGAACCTAACCAGATTATTGCGGCACGTAAGCAGAGTCCGCTCGTAATCGGTATCGGAGATGGCGAGTTCTTCCTCGGTTCGGATGCAACGCCTATTATCGAATATACCGATAAGGTGGTTTATCTCGATGACGACAACATTGCAGTGATGCGTCTCGGTGAGGAACTGAAGGTCGTGGATATTCAGAATATTAAGATGTCGCCAGAGGTGAAAACCGTTGACCTTGATCTCGGACAGATAGAGAAAGGTGGCTTCCCGCATTTCATGCTGAAAGAAATCTTTGAACAGCCGGAATGTCTGGAGAACTGCATGCGTGGCAGAATTAATGTAGACTTGAACAACGTCACTCTTAGTGCCGTTATTGATTATAAGAAACAACTGCTCGGCGCTAAACGCTTTATCATCGTGGCTTGTGGTACATCATGGCATGCCGGACTTATAGGAAAACAGCTGATAGAGTCGTTCTGCCGTATTCCGGTGGAAGTTGAGTATGCCAGCGAATTCCGCTATCGCAATCCCGTGGTGAACAGCGACGATGTGGTTATCGCTATATCTCAGAGCGGCGAGACAGCCGACACTCTTGCAGCTGTTAAACTTGCCAAAGATCATGGTGCTTTCGTTTATGGTATCTGTAACGCCATCGGCTCGAGCATACCGAGAGCTACCGATACGGGATCTTATATACATGTCGGTCCGGAAATCGGTGTGGCGTCAACAAAGGCGTTTACCGGACAGGTTACTGTTCTTGCAATGCTCGCCCTTGCTCTTGCTAAGGAAAAGGGCACAATAACAGATGAACTCTATTCCTCGGTTGTGAAGGAGTTAAGTGTTATTCCAGGCAAAATAACGAAGATGCTTGAACTGAACGACAGAATCGCCGAACTGAGCCGTACGTTCACGTATGCCCGCAATTTCCTCTATCTTGGTCGTGGATACAATTATCCTGTGGCTCTTGAGGGGGCATTGAAACTGAAGGAAATCAGTTATATACATGCCGAGGGATATCCGGCTGCAGAAATGAAACACGGACCTATTGCCCTTATCGATTCCGATATGCCGGTGGTTGTTATTGCTCCGCATGACGATATGTATAAGAAGGTGCTTAGCAACATACAGGAGGTAAAGGCACGTAAGGGTAAGGTGATGGCTCTTGTGTCGACGGGCGATGATACGATAAGCAAGATTGCCGATGAGGTGATTGAGATGCCGCAGACGCTGGAGTGTCTGGAGCCGTTAATCGCTTCTGTGCCGTTACAGCTCTTGGCTTATCATATTGCAGTATGTAAGGGAAAGAATGTTGACCAACCGCGCAATCTGGCAAAGTCGGTCACTGTTGAATGATTGAAAATATTATGGGGCTACTCCTTTTTAAGGAGCAAGCCCTTTGATATAATATATAGTAAGGTATAAGAATTTCAGGAACGAATTACGTAAAAGCATTTACACGATGGAACCTTTAAAGCATGAGTGTGGAGTGGCGATGGTAAGACTGCTTAAGCCACTTGAATATTATCAGCAGAAGTATGGCACTTGGATGTATGGTCTCAATAAGTTGTATCTCATGATGGAGAAACAACATAACAGAGGACAGGAAGGTGCTGGTATGGCATGTGTCAACCTTGAGGCAAAGCCTGGCAGGGAATATATGTTTAGGGAACGTGCCGAGGGATCTAATGCCATAACGGAAATCTTTGGCAGAGTTCACAAAAAATTCGGAGAGCTCGAAGAAGGAAAGTTGGCTGATGTTGATTTTGCTCGTGAAAATCTTCCGTTTGCCGGAGAACTGTATATGGGACACCTCCGCTATTCTACAACTGGAAAGAAAGGATTGGAATATGTTCATCCTTTCCTGAGAAGGAACAACTGGAGAGCAAAGAACCTGTGTCTCTGTGGTAACTTCAATATGACGAATATTGATGAGATATTCGAGAAACTCGTGGATATGGGACAGTCGCCGCGCATCTACAGCGACAGCTATATCACTCTTGAATATATGGGACACCGCCTCGACCGCGAAGTGGAGAGAAATTTCGTTGAGGCAAAGAAAAAGGGACTTTCAGGCCGTGACATTACAAACTATATCGATAATAATGTGGAGATGGGCAATGTGCTCAAAACTACTATGCCTGATTTTGACGGCGGTTATGTGATGTGCGGTCTTACCGGTAGTGGAGAGATGTTCTCAATGCGTGACCCATGGGGAATCCGTCCGGCTTTCTTCTATAAGAACGACGAGATTATTGCCGTGGCGAGCGAACGTCCGGTTCTGCAGACCACATTCGAACTGAATTGCGAAGATATCGAAGAACTGAAGCCTGGATATGCTTTGATTGTAAGTAAGAACGGTGGCGTTTCGATTGAGAAAATCCTTGACCAGCGTGGCGACAGCAAATGCTCGTTCGAAAGAATATATTTCAGTCGTGGTTCTGATACTGATATATACAAGGAGCGCAAAAAACTCGGAGAGCAGCTGACCGACTCGATACTGAAGGCTGTAGGTTATGACACGGAGCATACTGTATTCTCTTTCATCCCAAATACGGCAGAAGTAGCATTCTATGGTATGCTGGGTGGTTTCAAACGCTATCTTAACGAGCAGAAAATAGAACGCATACAAAGTCTTGACCATAAGCCGACAACCGAAGAACTGAGAGAAATCCTTCATCAGTATGTGAGAAGTGAAAAGGTGGCATGGAAGGATATCAAATTGCGTACTTTTATCACGGAGGGTAATTCGCGCAAGGACCTTGCATCTCATGTATATGATGTGACATACGGTTCGCTCGAGCCATACGTGGACAATCTCGTTATTATCGACGACAGTATCGTTAGAGGTACGACGCTTAAGGAGAGCATTTTGAAAATCCTCGATAGCTTGCACCCTAAGAAGATTGTTGTCGTGAGCAGTTCGCCACAAATTCGTTATCCTGACTATTATGGCATCGATATGCCGAGCCTTGAAGAATTCTGCGTCTTCCGAGCTACAGTGGAGTTGCTTAAAGAACGTGGAATGGAGAATGTAATCGACGAGACATACAATAACTGTAAAGTAGAGTTGAACAAGGGAAAGAGTGAGATGAAGAATGCCGTGAGAGCAATTTATAAGCCTTTCACTATAGACGAGATAAACAAAAAAATCGTGGAGATGCTTCGTCCGGAAGGTATGAAGACACCGGTGGAACTCGTCTATCAGTCTATAGAAGGACTGCATACTGCAATTCCGAACCACAAAGGTGACTGGTATTTTACAGGAAACTATCCTACACCGGGAGGAACAAAACTCGTGAATCAGGCGTTCGTAAAATATTACGAGACGAAGTACAGAAAATAAAAACTGTATAATACAGAATATAGCAACCAAATAAAATATAGAAACCGCAAGGTTATAAAAACATAAAGAATTAATGAGAAACGTAACTTTAGTCTTAGAGGATGGAACAAAGTTTCATGGCAAGTCATTTGGCTATGATCAGCCGGTGGCAGGTGAGGTAGTGTTCAACACCGCCATGATGGGCTATCCGGAGAGTCTTACCGACCCATCGTATGCTGGTCAGCTTATGACTCTCACTTATCCGCTTGTTGGCAATTATGGTGTGCCACCGTTTACTGTAGAGGAGAATGGCATCGCCACATTTATGGAGAGTGATAAAATCTATGCTTCGGCAATTATCGTTGCCGACTACAGCGAGCAGTATAGCCACTGGAATGCCGTAGAGTCGCTTGCCGACTGGCTCAAGCGTGAGCATGTGCCGGGCATTACAGGCATTGACACTCGCGAACTGACTAAAGTGTTGCGCGAGCATGGTGTGATGATGGGCAAGATTATCTTTGATGATGAGCCTGACAATATTCCTACTGCCGAATACGAGGGAGTAAACTTTGTAGATAAGGTAAGCTGTAAAGAGATTATCCGCTACAATGAGGGCGCTGGAAAGAAGGTCGTTCTCGTAGACTGCGGCGTCAAGAACAACATCATCCGCTGTCTTATTAACCGCGGTGTGGAGGTAATCCGTGTACCATGGAACTATGATTATACAGACATGGAATTCGACGGCTTGTTCCTCGCCAACGGTCCTGGTGACCCTGACATGTGTGAGGAGGCTGTTAATATAATCAAGAAGCAGATGGAGCAGAGCGATAAGCCGATTTGCGGTATCTGTATGGGTAACCAACTTCTTGCTAAGGCTGCCGGTGCTACAATATACAAGTTGAAATATGGTCACCGCTCGCATAACCAGCCAGTACGTATGGTAGGAACAAACAAATGTTTCGTAACAAGCCAGAATCACGGTTATGCTGTAGATGCAAAAACTCTTGGCAGTGATTGGGAAGAACTGTTCGTAAACATGAACGACGGCAGTAATGAGGGTATCCGTCATAAGGAGAAACCATGGTTCTCAAGTCAGTTCCATCCAGAGGCATGTTCCGGACCTGTCGATACGGAGTTTATGTTCGATAAATTCGTTGAAAGTTTAAATAAATAAAGCCTCACCCCCGACCCCTCCTCATAGGGAGGGGAGTGGTATGCAATGTTTAATATGGAAAGGCAAAAGTCAAATTAAACATTAATCACTAAACATTAAAAGCAAAGATGAAAGACGAAAATATAAAGAAAGTATTGTTGCTCGGTTCGGGTGCCTTGAAAATTGGCGAAGCGGGCGAGTTTGACTATTCTGGTTCGCAGGCTTTAAAAGCCCTCCGCGAAGAAGGAGTGCAGACGGTTCTCATAAATCCTAATATCGCAACGGTGCAGACTTCCGAAGGTGTTGCCGATCAGATATACTTCCTTCCGGTACAGCCGTATTTTGTAGAGCGTGTCATAGAGAAGGAACGTCCAGACGGTATTCTCCTCTCGTTTGGTGGACAGACTGCGTTAAACTGTGGTGTGGAACTGTATAAGAGCGGAGTACTTGAGAAATACAATGTAAAGGTACTTGGCACTCCTGTACAGGCAATTATGGACACAGAAGACCGCGAACTCTTTGTTGAAAAGCTCGACGAGATTGATGTTAAGACAATAAAGAGCGAGGCTTGTGAAAATATAGAACAGGCTCGTAAAGCTGCTGCAGACCTCGGATATCCGGTTATTATACGTGCTGCGTATGCACTTGGCGGACTTGGTTCCGGTTTTGCTGATAATGAAGAGGAACTAAACAAACTTGCCGAGAAGGCATTCTCGTTCTCACCTCAAGTACTTGTAGAGAAGAGTTTGAAGGGATGGAAGGAGATAGAATATGAAGTAGTACGCGACCGTTATGATAACTGTATAACGGTCTGCAATATGGAGAATTTCGATCCGCTCGGTATACATACCGGCGAGAGTATCGTTATTGCTCCTTCTCAGACTTTAACAAACTCGGAATACCATAAGTTGCGTGCGCTTGCAATAAAGATTATCCGTCATATCGGTATTGTTGGTGAGTGTAACGTGCAGTATGCATTCGACCCTAAGAGTGAAGATTATAGAGTTATCGAGGTTAATGCACGATTGAGCCGTTCGTCAGCTCTTGCATCAAAGGCTACTGGATATCCATTGGCTTTTGTAGCTGCAAAACTCGGAATGGGCTACGGATTGTTTGAATTGAAGAATTCTGTAACAAAGACTACCAGTGCGTTCTTCGAACCGGCACTCGACTATGTTGTCTGCAAGATACCACGCTGGGACTTGAGCAAGTTCCGTGGAGTAGATAAGGAACTTGGTTCTTCAATGAAGTCTGTCGGCGAGGTTATGGCTATCGGACGAAACTTTGAGGAGGCTATCCAGAAGGGACTCCGCATGATTGGTCAGGGCATGCACGGTTTTGTTGAGAACAAGGAACTGAAGATTGATGATATAGATGCAGCTTTGAAGGAGCCAACCGACAAACGTGTGTTTGTCATTTCAAAGGCTATGCACAAGGGATATTCTGTTGATGATATTCATGAACTGACAAAAATCGACAAGTGGTTCCTCGAGAAACTGAAGCATATTATCGATATTGATGAGGCGATGAAGAAGTGCAACATCAATACTCTCGACAAGGATCTTCTGCGTACAGCAAAGGTTTATGGCTTTACCGACTTCCAGATTGCTCGTGCTGTAGGATTGGAGCAGGAACTGCACAGTATGGCAAAGGCTGGACTTGTTGTCCGTCAGTTGCGTAAGAATTATGGAATCTTGCCTGTCGTAAAACAGATTGATACTCTTGCTGCAGAATATCCGGCACAGACTAATTACCTGTATGTTACGTACGCAGGAGTTAAGAGCGACATTACTTTCGAGAATGACCATCGCAGTATTATCGTACTTGGTTCTGGTGCTTATCGCATTGGTTCTTCGGTAGAGTTTGACTGGTGTGGCGTGCAGGCTCT
>DBKQ01000110.1:7103-10535 GCA_002298545.1 Prevotella sp. UBA746 | reverse complement strand
AGTACTGACTCTCATCTATGAGTGCCAATTCTCCCCGAGAAGCTGCGGTCTGCGTCTGCGAAGAGGATGCTATGACACACTCCGTGGAGCATAGAAGATAATAGATGCCGTTACATTTATGTGGTTGACTTCGATTTGGAACGCTTCTGTTAATGGGTTCATATCTCGAATGGCACCCAAAGTAGGAACTGTCGTATGCGGAACCGCATGTACTGTGGTGTGAGAGGTCGGTAAACACGAAAGTAGAAGATAAACAACTATAAATAGTGCTTACCTTCTACTCGATTTCTAATCATTCTCTCCTGACATTCTGAACTCCAATTCATACCCCTTGATAAATTCCGCTTCTTCAGTTGACAAGCCATAAAGAGGACATATCAAGTCGTCAATCTTGTCTATTATGGCTTTAGACTTGCCTATCTTGTATTCCTTGAAAGAATCAACCGTATAACTTGATTTTCCTGTCGTTTGACGCTTGTTGGCATTTGCTTCTATATCAGCAAGGTACTCCTCATATAGCTGATTCAATTGTTCTATTACCTCATCAGATAATGGTGGTATCGGCGTGTTCTCTATCTCACCGCCTTTCCAATCTAAATTGTTCGAATAGATTTGATAGAACCAAAAAGACAAGTTGCTACTAAGGATGCAGCCAAGCGCTTTGGTGTATTTCTTATCTAATACTATTGGCTTCTCTTTAGAAGAGCCCGTAGAATAGTTGGTTACTACCTTAAAATATCGTCCTCCTGAAGTCCTATAATATATAGGCTCACCCACCTTCTTTACATATTTCGCCAATCTATCACATTTCGCCAGCTTGCCAAGAATATTCTTTTCCACCTCCATACTTATTTTTGGAATACGGCCAAAGAGCATGAAATCCTTCACCTCCACAAATTGAAGATTGTCCACCAATGCTTGCAGATTGAAATTCTTGCCCTTTCGATACATCTTGGTGGCATGGATGCCATGGCAAGGCTTTTCCGTTTTTCGGAAGGCCAATATGGAGGTATTTACTACTGCGTTCTTGAATACAGGTTGAGGACGGACCGCGTATGAAGAGATATAAATGTCATCACATTTGTTAGTCAAAATGCGATGCACTCCTGACAGCGAATCACTGGATGTCAAAGAGATAGGCACAATCATGGTCATGCAACCATTCACTCGCATGATGCGATAAGCCAGTTCGATGAACATCGTATAGGTATCCATCGAGGCCTTTTGTATTAGCACGTTGTGATTGTTCCTGTCTTTCCTGCTTTGCGTGGTCTCGTAGAGTGTCTTCAAGACGGCCTTCTCGTAAGCATCCAGTTTGGCGCCATACGGCGGATTGCCTATCACGATATCGAATCCGCCATTGCCAGTCTCCCTATCGAACACGTCGCTAAACCAAGTGTGCCAAAGGAAGAACTTGCTGTTTGCCGCCACATCCATGTCAAATAGTTTGTCTCTCAACGCAGGGTTGTTAGACTCGATAAAGTTAATCACAGCCCCCGAAATCTTGCCCCGAAGCTTGACGCGCTCCTCATGGTTGTCGGTCTCGAAATATTGATCCAGCCACTTCTTGATGAAGGTAGGGCTGCAAGACCTGCTCCTGTAGCTAATCGTGTTGCTTACATTGCCTGTTATGGCGCGCAAATCCACCCCCTCAAACCACTCAAGCAGAGAGTTGCCCTGCATAATCTTGAAATCAAGGTTAGGCAAGGTATGCGGTGTTTCCTCGTCGACCACCAAAGACAGCCAGAAGCGCAAATGGGCAATGTCGACAGCACCTCGCTCGTAATCAACTCCATAGATGTTCTTCTGAATAATATGTCGTTTGATGTCGGCAGCATTCTCGAAGTTCTCGATGGCACCACGACACAAGAAGAGTTCTTTCAACAATCCCATAGGAAAAGCGCCCGAACCGATGGCTGGGTCACATATTTTCACATTCTTCAAACGTCCATCGACCAACTTTGCCAATTCTGAAGCACAACCACCTAACATATCAACATCATAAGTCCTGACAAAACCTGCTATAGCTTGCCGTTGAGCCTCATCAGCCACATCGGTAGAAAGATAAGCCACCAACGACTGGCGGCACATATGCCTCACTATTTCCTTTGGCGTGTAATAAGCACCCTTGTCCTTGTTGTCCTCCAAGAGATTCTCAAAGATTTTCCCCAGCATCTCCGGATCAACACCAACCTCAGCATCGTTAGGGTCGTTCTCGTCTATGGTAAAGTTATAGCTGTCGAAGAAGTCAAACAAGCTCTTGAACATCTCGGCTGGAAAACGAGAATCCACCTTGTCAATCTCCTCCTGCTGAAAGAGACCGCCATTAAGATAAGGTATAGAATTCGCTTGAGGTATAAACTTAACTCCCACTCCATTCACGAGAGGCGCATTTGCCCTGTCCTCTGGCTTAGTATTAAGCAAACCGAAGAACATCGGCTCCAACACCTTGTCGAGGAAATCCGCCTTCACGCTATCAGAAGCAGAATAGAACAGGTCGTGCATATAGTGGAGATTACCGGCAAGCCATCCCTTGCTCTGAAGGAAATAAAGGAAAACGATACGTCCCATCATCTTCTTTATGTAGTCGCGCACCATCTTCTTGCTCCCCCCAAAAGAAGAAACAAACTGGGCGTCGGGCTCGCCAACCTCCTGCTCCACCCATTTGTTGCCCCTCTTTACATACTCCTTACCGGTCAGGAACTTCACAAACTCAGCATACTGCTTGCGGTACTCATCGAAGAAATCATCAGAAAGGGCATCAACAGAGAAGGCTTCCCTAATAGATTGGAACTTGTCGGTGTCGCTGCGGAGTCCGAAAAAGCGCGAAACAGGAGTCTTGTATAAAGCCCTTTCGTCGCCAAACACATAAGTAAAACGTTTTGTGTTAGTAGCCTCATCGCTCAAGTCGCAAATCAGCGACAACCGCCAGTTGTTGCCATCGTCAAAGACAGCAAGTGCAGCATCAAAGCCATAGCGAAGATACGGCTTTATCAAATTTCGCAGTCCGACCTTGCGGCGCAACACCGACCCGTCTTCCATCTTATAATAAAAGAATCCGAGCTTATAATGGTCGGTAGTCGTAGTGTCGCCAAGGAAGTATCCAGCGTAGTCCTCCGAATCATCAGCGAGGGATTCCGGACTTTTACGTATCCTGTCGGCATTGAAATAATCACTCAATAGGAGTTGCCATTCCTGTAAATTGAACTTATGCTGAAATAGAGTCTTGAAAGTATCTTTTGTATAAGCCATTGTTCTTACTATTTTATCAGTTATTTTTTTCTTATTTTTTTATCTTCCCCTCGCCTTTATTGTCCATTTCCCCTTTATCTTCCCCTCCCCCGCCTCCCCTTCCAGGGGCGGAGCGGTTACCTTTATTGCTCATAAGAAAATTCAGTCAAGGGTAACTAATCATCTTTGATGTTTAGGGTA
>DBKQ01000110.1:0-6976 GCA_002298545.1 Prevotella sp. UBA746 | reverse complement strand
TCTTTGATGTTTAGGGTAACTGCTTCTCCCCTGGAAGGGGAGACGGGAGAGGGGAAGACCAATTATCTGAAAACTTCAGTTATTTTTTATGCGAAAGTTTCAGATACGACAATCCGCGGCTCCACCTGCTCGCCGTCCTCAGGATTATCATCATCCAGAGGGATATTATACCGTTCATAAAGTCCGTCGATTTCATTCAAGGATTGTTCCGACAGTTCCATATCCGTTAGAGAACCTTTTTTTATTGCCCTTCTGAAACTGTTTATCTGAGTCTTTAATCCAGTAAACACACCGAGCTTCACTATTTTCTCCAACTTGTCGCATTTGGCAGCAAACACCCCATTGTCGTCTGCCTTCGTATTTCTTAGCATCCAACGCAAATTGCCCACCACATCGGCAGTAGACTTGTCTTTCTTCAAGCTCGCAATACTCTCGTTGTCGAGCATATATTCCGCACTCCTCTTATAAGCTTTCATAGCCAACTTAACCTGCTCATAATGTGAGTCCATAACCTTAGAGAAATCCAGCGGCTGCTCATCCGCCTGCGCCTTCATTATGTCCATGGCATCAAGGAAAGGAAGCGACACCGCCTCGCCGTCACCACTCACCCAATAGTATTCCGTTTTTCGTGGCGACGACAGATACACCATGGTAGAATTATGCATGTCGCGATTTTTCACCAGACAAGCATCAACAGCCCTCACCGTACGGCTCTTTAGCGGCAGAGCCTTGATTTTGTTGTAAAGGGCACGGTTGGAACGGTAAAGTTCCCGCACCTCCTCAAGGAATTTCAGATTCCGGTCTACAGTATCCTGAATGTTAGGGTTGAACATCTTAAAATCCTTCACGATCTCCTCTTTAGAATAAATCTGTGCATCCTCGCCAAAAGCAGAATGGAAACCCTGCATCTTAATAAGTGCATTACTGTAAAGGTGGATCTCCTTATTGCCCTGCGCCGACGGATAAAACATATAGTTGTAAATTTTGTCAGCCACCGACCCGATACGGTTTACTCGTCCGATACGCTGCATCAGTTTTGTGGCGTTCCATGGAGAATCATAGTTTATGATTACATTAGCCCGGTGCAGGTTAATTCCCTCGGCAAGCACATCCGAAGTAATTACAATATTATACCGGTCGCTCTGCTCCTTACTGTTGGCATCAAAGCATTCGCGTATCGTCTGCTGAAGACTGTCGCGGTTGGCTGCACACACATCGAGGATATCATCACGTTGCAGCCTCTCTTTCAGTTGCTCCGTTAGATAGTTCACGGTGTCTACACTCTCTGAGAAGACAACGAGTTTGCCCGCAGGATTCATTTCCTTTTTGAAAAGCTCATTCTTCAGTTTGTCGATAAAGAGTTCGAGCTTCGGATCCGTCTGTACTGCGTCCCATTGCTTGCAAAGGGTCTCCAGTTTCTCGGCATCCTCATGAAGCATCTGCAGGAACACATCATTGAAATCGCTATCATTAAATTCATAATTTTTTCTATCCTTTCCTGATTTTTCAACAATATAGTCAATAATGCGGTCAAGGTCCCATCCCTTCGCCTGCATGTCTTTCACATCAAAATCGGGAGCGATAATAACCTTATTCTCCTCAAACATCTTTATCATGTCGTTAGTGATACGGAGGAAAGTATGTAGAGACCGGCGGAACGCATAGAAACTGCTTTCGAGACGTTTCACCATGTGTACACGGTATATCGCAGTGAGCAGAGTTGATGTATGCAGGGCACGTGGATATTTCTTACGTGCGTCTCCCTGCAAAAATTCAATGGCGCGGTATCTGGCATAGTGAAGTCCCTTTCCCTCGGGATTGGTTTCCTTGTTTGGAGTATCGGTCAGAATATCCATAGTATTATAAAAGAGGTCATCCAATCCGCCGTCGAGCACATATTCCAGCTCGTTAGGCGGCAATATGTCGGGGAATACGATATGTTGCGCATCAAGGTCTTCCCTGTATGCCGGAACATTCTTTATATTGTTCCTTGTGCGGCGCACGGTAACCTTATCGATTACCTGTGTTCTGATTTGCTCATAAAGAGCATCTGTACGCCGGGCAAACTCGGCATTTTTCTTGCCCGTCGGGTCATTCTTTCGTTCGCGCATCAGCTTTGCATATTCATCTATCCACGGAGAGAACGTAACGGGAAGATTCTGTATTCCCTCTATCGTTGAGAAACGGGCATTCTGAAACAGCAGCAAGAGGTTGAGCAAGTCCGTCGGACGGTTGTTCAAAGGTGTTGCCGAAAGAAGCATAACCTTCTTTTGTCTGCCCCTTACCATACCTTCGTTTATTCTTGGCGATTTGCAGATAAGTTGCAGGTCGTCGTATCTCCCGGCTGTGTCGCTGCGGAAATTGTGCGCCTCGTCAACGATAACCATATCATATTCCGCCTTGTCTCTAAAATTATCCTCACCTGTGATTATCTTGTTCAAGCTGCCGTTGCTGACAAACTGTGCATAGCGCTTGATACCGAAAAGCTTGAACGTGTCCTTCCAGTTCTTTTCCAAGGCTGGCGGATAAACTACAAGTATATTAGTGTACCTGCCGTTGGCTTCAACAAAGCGTTTTGCTATCATCGCGGCAACGATAGTCTTGCCGAGTCCCACTACATCAGCAAGGAAGAATCCGTTATGCTTCATCAGCATCTGATAGCCCTGTACAACGGCGTCGCGCTGATATCTGATGTCTCTCACGCCATCTGGCAGTTCCATCGTGAAATCATCCTCCACCTGCGAGCCGAAGGTGTCGATAAGCACCTTCATATAGAGTTCGTATGGCGTAGGAGTCTGTCCGAGATGTGTCTTGGCCTTCATTTCTTCTATGTCGCTCATCTCTATCGGCACGGCATCCTGCCAAAGGGTTTCAAACTCATTCTTGCAGTAGTCTACATCGTCGTAATCCTTCAGGGCTATGTTCAGTTCATAGCGGTCTGTCTTTGTTGTGCCCAATCCTGAATCAGAAAGATTTGACGAACCCATTATCACCCATCCGTCGGAGTTCGGGTTGTGATTTTCGGGCAGCAGCAGATAGAATTTGGCGTGTAGGTTCTTGGAGCGGTGAACACGCATCTCTAACTTGCCGTCAACGATGTCCTGACAGAATTGCAGGATTCCCCGTTCCGTTTCCTCATCATATCCGGCGTTTTTCACTTCCTCAACGAAGTCCTTGGAATATGCTTCGACCACAGCTTTCTCGTCGATCTTTCCGAAAAACATTTTTGACTGTTTGCGGAAGATATTGTCGATATTGATGCCCACGAGTATCTGTATCTTCTTTACGTTTTTGAATTCCTCACGAAGCTTGAAATATCCAGAACTGCGGAAATATCCTACAACGGCTTGGAATGTATGGAAATCAAGCATATTATGGGCTATGCCCTTGAATTTTTCAAACAGCGAATTGTCGGGAGTATTATTAAAAAATTTGGTGCTCATAAGTATTTCGTTTTTGGGACGTAATGCCATTTGTCTTCCACCGACTCCCCAAGCAGAAATATCTTTTCGTTTAAGGTCAGGATTATAAAAACAAAAAGGCGTAGGAATCTGTTGCCTTTTGCCTTATCTTTGCCTTTCAGGTACGTAGGAAAATAACCTCGGGAACAAAGATAAGAAGCAACAGATGTCTACACCATTTGAGGTATATATATGATAGCACAGAGCATACTCTATCCCACGAGAGGACAGAGTACACCTATACAACGTGTATATACACGATGGGTAGACGTCCACTACAATCTTCATCTGATTCCCATTTTGAAATTTCCTACGTTTCGAAAGGTCAGACAAAGACGTCAAGCAAACGTCTTTCTTAAATTATAATCATGCACGGGCTTTGATTAGCGCCGCCAACACATTGGAGGCAATCCGTAGCCTATGACATGTGCAAAAGTAACGAAAAATTACGGACGGTGCAAATTTAAAGGAAAATAAGAATGCAAAACGATTTCTTTACCATGTATTACTCTGGATTATGATGCAAACCTGCTTAATTCATAACATTAATAACCCGATAGCTTATTCTCATAATGGTAGTCACGTCATAAAGTTGTATGTTCGTTATTGTTGTTTTTTTACATAAACCTGTTGTCGTTACTCGCACGTATAAATAAAAAATCTCGGAAAAAGTATCATAGTATCATAAATTGATAAAAAATCAGACATAACGAGCTGATTATCTGCAATATACAAAATGATACTTTTCTCTTTTATTGACAAAGAAGTATCATAAAAGTATCATTGAAGTATCATTGGCTATTATCGGAAAACAGCCTTACGCAATTTTGTTTTACTGCCCCGCGGCATTGCCCACAATGTGGGCATCGATGTCTTTAGCCGTGGGCATCGATGCCCTTAGTAGTGGGCATCGATTGCCCAAATTGCGGGCAACGAATTGGGCATTACAAATAATAAAACTATTGCAGCCTTCTGAATGTATCAATCAGACTCAATGAGACTTTTATGATACTTCTATGATACTTCTATGATACTTTAAGGCGAGTAACCGGAGAAGTATCATTCCACAAAAATCTCGTATATTACAGAATATCAACAAGTTATCTATATATCACGACAAAATAATGATACTTTGATACTTTTTCGGAAAAAAACTTTTTCCTGTATAGTTGGAAATCGTAGTAGGTGCGGTGTTTCACCGCACAACAAGGAAAGATATCTATCATTTTCCAACTACAAATAGTCTGTAATGTTCTTGCTACTGTGCGGTGAGACACCGCACCTACTACATTAAACTTCATTTATTGATGATTAGAGCTATCATTTTCAACCATACAGCTCGAAACTTTTCCGGTTCTTCTTCAATTTAGGTGGTAGGAATTTTAGACGAAAACCGATACCCCCTTTGCTAATAGATAAAATACAAACCAAATTAAGGTACAGTAAAAGGATATAACAGTCTGTACAACTTTCATATGTTTTAATTGAATTTGATTAACTTGTTTTTTATGTTTATCGCCGTTATTTTTTGCGTGGTGCTCCAGGAGCACCACTATCTATAGAAGTAAAGGTTCATGACGAGAGCTTGCTCTCGTAAGTGAAACTTTACTCCTATAGATATAAGCCGAAGGCGAGCAAGAAATAACGGTGTTTTGTCGGTTTTCGTCTAAAAGCACCACCAAAATTGACGAAGAACCACTTTTTCTGTATTTTCTAAAAAAACAGGAAAAGAATGTCAATACAGGCAATCTTAATAAACGTCCCTCATTTTATCTGCACGTTAATTTAACGAAAAAAAGTATTTACTTTTATGCAATTACAAAAAGATAAAGTAACTTTGCAAAGATTTATACTATTACGGGGAGAATGACTCTCCTGTAGACAAAAAGAAATAACGTTTAATAAAAACATAAAACGATGAAAAAGATTTTAATGGTGACTATGCTGATTATGGCTGTGGTCACAACAGCTTTCGCACAGAAACAGGCAAAAATTACATTCGACAAGACGACATGGAACTTCGGGACTTTCCCTGAGAGCAAAATACAGACATGCACTTTTACTTTCAAGAACAACGGCGACGCCCCACTGATTATAAACCAGGCTGTGGCAAGCTGCGGATGCACAGTGCCAACATATACCAAAAAGCCAGTGGCACCGGGACAGAGCGGCACGCTGAAAGTAACATACAACGGCAAGGGCAAGTTTGAAGGACACTTCAAAAAGAGCATCACCGTAAGAACTAACGGCACGCCGGAGGTGGTAAGACTCTATGTTGAAGGCGACATGACCGTGCCACAGGGAAAATAACGCGACAACGACAGTATTTTACGGCATCATGCCGGAATAAGAATAACGACAAGACCCCGCTTCTGATTATTGACAAAGGAACCGGGGTTTATTTTTGCCCTAATAAAATGAAAATAAGGAACATTATAGTTTTTGCGCTGCTTGCCTCGACTACGGCTACCGTAGCGCAACAGTCAACAAGGCTCAAGAGACTCAAACAAAGGGACACTCTCATAGTTAAAGCCTATGCCGACTCCCTTGCGGCACTGAAGGCAAGACTCGACACGACAAAAACCGATGCCGGGAGTAATGACGGCGACGGAAGGACATTCTATCTCTTCTCGCCTGCAACATTCTACCACTCGGTAGTAGGGAACATGCTCAGCGGGGAGAAATCAGACGACACACAGACTGCAATCGACAGGGTTATGATGAATATCTATCTCAATCACCCGGAACTGGTGACAAAAAGCGAGAAGGTGCTCAACAAGGCTGGTGCCATCGACAAGGAGATTAAGGCTCCTATCAAGAACAAGGAAAAATTCGTCAGCAAGGCTGAAGACAATCCCGGATACGACGAGAACTTCAACATGCCGGTAGAAATTGTGGTTAAGAAACCTAATTTCTGGAAATACAGCGGCGACTATTATCTGCAGATGCTGCAAAACTATGTTTCCTCAAACTGGTATAAGGGCGGCGAGAGCAACTACTCTATGGTGGCAAGCGTTACGATGCAGGCCAATTATAACAACAAGCAGAAAGTGAAGTTTGACAACAAACTGGAAATGAAACTCGGTTTCCAAACCTCAAGGGGCGACACACTGCACAGCTTCAAAACTTCGGAAGACCTTATCCGCTACACGGGAAAACTCGGTCTGCAAGCATCAAAGAAATGGTATTATTCCCTACAGCTCATTGCATATACACAGTTTATGCGTGGATATAAAAGCAACGACAGCAATGTTTATTCCGACATTCTCTCACCTCTGAACATAAACCTCTCTGTCGGTATGGATTATGCAGTGGAATGGTTTAACAAGAGACTGACGGGAACGATGCATCTGGCTCCGCTCGCCTACAACTTTAAATATGTGGGACGAAAGGCACTTGCTACGCGCTACGGACTGAAAGAGGGTGAGCATACGCTGAACGATTTCGGTTCGGAATGTACGGTAGACCTGACTTGGGCTTTCACGAATGCCATAAAATGGAAAACGCGCCTGTAT